>JAJEEZ010000328.1:0-5275 GCA_022820705.1 Candidatus Latescibacterota bacterium
GACGGCTGAAACCTATACAGCTTGGTTTCCACTCCACGATCTGCCGACGACGATGGGTGGGCTGGAGGTGGCTGCTGGGGCGCATCGGGGGGGCGTTTATAATTTTCAGCCGGCGCTAGGAGCCGGAGGGTTGGCAATCACGGACTCTTTTGAATGGACCGGCGGCCCCTTTGCACAGGGGGACGTGCTGTTCTTCCACAGCATGACGCCTCATCGCGGCGTTCCCAACACCGGCGAGCAACTGCGTCTGTCCATCGACGCCCGCTATCAGCGCGTGGCCGATCCCATCGCCCCAGGCAGCCTGCTGCCGCACAGCCAGCCCAATACCTGGGAGGCCATCTACGCCGAGTGGCCCGATGACCGCTTGCAATACTACTGGCGCGAGTACGAATTGGACGTGGTTGACTACGACAATAGCTATCACGAGGAACGCGACCGCCAAGCCTTGGAACTGGGCGAGCAAGGCGATCCGCTAGCCGTCTCGGCGCTCCAGCGCATCATCGCCCGCGACAAAAATCCCGACAAGCGCCAGCGGGCTGCCGAACTGCTCGCGGCCATGGAGGAAAAATAGCGCTTGATTTAGGGAAATCTTTAAGAAGGATCGCAAGAGCCGGCGGCCATGGACCGTCGGCTCTTGTCATTTGGTGCCGTCTGCAAGCAGCATCTTGTAAATTGAGTACGCAGGGACATAATTTTTTGTCGCAGCAGTAACACTCCGCGCCACCATAGGTGTTTAAATAGTACATCGCTAGGGAATACATGGACGTAGATACACTGTACCGTCGTTACGGGCCGATGGTCATGCGTCGTTGTCGGCAGCTTTTGCGCGACGAAGACCAGGCGCTCGACGCCACTCAGGACGTTTTTGTGCGGCTATTGACGCGGCGCGACCGCCTGCGGGATGACGCGCCCTCTAGCTTGCTCTATCGCATGGCCACCAACCTCTGCCTCAATCGCATCCGCGATACCCGGCGGCGGAAGACCACGGCCGACTCGACGCTGTTGGAGCAGATAGCCTGCTCGGAGGACGCCGAGGGCCAGATAGATGCGCGCGCTGCGCTCGCCAAACTCTTTGGCCAGCAACTCGAGTCAACGCGCACGATGGCCGTCTTGTACTACGTGGACGGCATGACCTTGGAGGAGGTCGCTAGGGAAGTGGGCATGTCCGTGTCCGGCGTGCGCAAGCGGCTGCTCGGCCTGCGAGCATCGCTGCAAGAGATGGAGAAGCCATGAACGAGCAAGACAAGCACCCCATAAGCGACTACCAGCTAGAGCGCTACCTGCTGCGCGAGGGGACCGATGACGAATTGGCGGCCTTGGACCGTCGAGTGGCGGACGATCCAGAACTCGCGCAGCGGCTAGCGGCCCTAGAGCGCTCCAATGAGGAATTGCATCAGCGCTACCCACCCGAATGGATGCGCGGCCAGATCGAGCTAAAACTCAAGCGGGCGCAGGGCCGGCGCGTCCAACGAACGTGGAGTGGGTATCGCCTTTGGGCCGTGCCGGCCGTGGCCCTAATCCTGGCGGTGGTGGCGGTACCCACTCTCCTTGATTACCAAGAGACTTCGGAAGTACCTGCGACGCGCATCAAGGGCAGCGAGCAGGAGCCTCGTTTGCTAGTCTTCCGCAAACTGGCCATCGGTGTGGAGCGTCTGCAAGACGAAGCCTTAGCCCAAAGTGGGGACGTGGTACAGCTCGCCTACCGCTCGGGTGGCTTGCAGTACGGGGCGATCTTGTCCGTTGATGGGCGCGGTACTGTAACTCAACACCTGCCGACGACTGGAGCAGAGGCCGTGCCGCTGGCAGCGAAAGATACCCTCGACGTTGCCTACGAATTGGACGACGCGCCGCTATGGGAGCGGTTTTACTTGGTGGCGGCTGACCGCCGTTTTGGCCTAGCCGCGGTCAAAGTCAAGCTGGCCGCTGGCGATGTGGCGTTGGGTGATGACGTCCGCTTGCATCGATTTACCGTAAAAAAACCTAGGAAACCCTAGCCCTTCCTAGGGCAACCACGAGAGTTTCCCCTACGATGGTGGTTGCAACCAACGACGATGAGTGGGCGTCGTATTGCCGTTGTAGGGGCGACCTTGTGGTCTCCTTATCGTCTCTGAGGAGTTGTACTCATGTCTTTGGTGCGCACCTTGTTGGTCGTTGTCGTTGCGGCGGGTTTGTCCCAGCCGGTGGAGGCGGAAGTGCGCCGGTTGATACTGGCAGCGGGGGCCAACAACGGCGGGGTCGATCGCGAATTGCTGCGCTACGCAGTCTCGGATGCGGAGCAATTTATCGAGGTGTTGCAGGAGATGGGGGGCTTGGATCCGGCCGATGTGTTGCTGTTGCGCGACCCCGATTTGGCTGCTTTTGAGCAGGGACTGGCCGATCTCGGTCGGCGGGTAAAGGCGGCCAGCCGGCGGGAGGACCGCTTAGAGGTGCTGCTGTACTACTCGGGCCACGCCGACGAAGAGGGCCTGCTGTTGGCCGGCGACCACCTTGGCTATCAGCAGTTGCTCGACTCGCTGAAGACGGCCAACGCCGCGGTCCGCATCGCCGTTCTCGACGCCTGCAACTCCGGGAGCATAACCCGCATCAAGGGCGGCAAGCCCAGGCCGCCCTTTTTGGTCGATGAGTCTTTTGACATGCGGGGGTACGCCTTCCTCACGTCGAGTTCAGCCGACGAGGCAGCGCAGGAGTCGGACCTGATCGAGGCGTCTTTTTTTACCCACTATCTAATTTCTGGGATGCGCGGCGCAGCCGACGTTACCGGCGATGGCCGGGTGACTCTGCACGAGGCGTACCAGTTTGCCTTTGACGAGACGCGGGCTCGGACTCTTGGAACTGTGGGAGGCACCCAACACCCTGCCTATGAGGGCCAGATGCGCGGCACGGGCGGCGTGGTGATGACCGAGGTGCGCCGCAACGCAGCGGGTCTGTCACTAGACGAAGCCCTCACCGGTCGGGTCTCTATCCGCAATGGCCAGCAGCGCCTAGTCACCGAACTAAACAAATCACCCGGGCGAGAGGTCGAGTTGGGATTGGTGCCGGGGGATTATACTCTGTTTTTGGAAACGTGGGACGAAGACTGGCGCTTGGCCGAATTGGTCTTGGCCGAAGGGGAGTTCGCCAAGGTGAGTACCGACGACTTCCGCGTCTTGACCCCAGAGGACACTAAATTGCGTGGCGGCTCGGGGCGGAGGATTACCTTGGGACGCCAGATCGAGGTCGCTACCCGTGAGGGCTACACCTTGTCGCTGGGGCTGTTGACCAATACGCAGGACGAGGAGTTTCGCGGCGTCCAGTTCGCTTGGCTGGTCAACCAAGCGCGTGGGCGGACGGGCAGTCAGATCGGTGGGTTGGGCAACTTGGCGCTCAAAGAGGTCGATGGCTGGCAGGCATCCGTCGTAGGCGTCAACTGGGCAATGGGACCGCTGCAGGGCGGTCAGGTGGGCTTGATCAACATCGCTTCTCAGGTGCGCGGCTGGCAGGTAGCGCAAACGACCAACATCGTCGGCAAAATTCGCGGTTGGCAAGTGGCCGGAGTCACCAATTTCGTCGGCGAGGTCAAGGGCGGTCAGGTCGGATTATTGAACGTGGCGAGCGAGGTCAAGGGTTGGCAGGTGGGCTTGGTCAACCTTTCCGGCCACATCGAGGGCGGCCTGCCCATCGGGTTGATCAACTACTCGCGCAGCGGGCTTTTCAACCTCAGCACTTGGCGCGACGAAATCGGCTTTACCATGTTCACCATCGCCTCGGGCAGCCGCTCGTTTTATACCGCTTTTACCACTGGCTTTACCGACGAGGATGGCCAGCGGCGCTGGGCACTGGGCGTGGGCGGTGGCGTGCAGAAGCGCGGGCAGCGGTTCTTCCTCGGCCTCGATGTCCACAGCTACCGGATCAGCCGCGCCCTCGATGACGATTACAGTGCGGGCATTGGGTTTTGGCCGCCCGCCGTGGAATTGGGCTTTGATCGCTTAGCCCGAGACAACTATCTGGCGCGGATTAAACTTGAGACGGGGATTTCTTTGCACAGCCGTCTGGCGCTGTTTGGCGGCGTCTCCCTGAACCAGTTGTGGACCGACGGCCATTTGCGGCTGATTGAGTCGGGCAGCCGCTACGAGAAGGAGTGGGAGGATGGGCTTTTTGCGTGGCCGGGTTTTTTCTTCGGTCTGCGCTACGGGCGCTAGACGGTCCTAGCCGTAGCGGATTAATACCTCGACATCGGTTAGTATCAAGTCGCAAGCAAGTTGGGGATGGCGTTGCAAGAGGACGACTTCTATGCGATGGAGGCCGCGAGCGGCTTGGTCGGCCTTGAGCGCGAAGCTGTGCCAAGCGGCGGCGCTGACATCGGAGATAGGTTGGGGGTCGCCGCCGTGGCAATAGCTGATAGCCGGGTCGGCCAAGACTTCGCCATCCCAGCAGCAGCGAACCTCGTCGCCAGCGACCCAATCTTGCAGACGCAGACGCAGGGTAATGGTCGCCGGTGGGTCTGCGCTCAAGTCGTCGGCGAGGTCGAGGTCGAAGTGCGGGCCGGTCTCTTGCATAGTTGGGTAGAGGGGAACGGGTAGGGTGCCGCGCAGCCGGTCGTGCTGGTACGCGCCGCGCCACTCCCCGGTGTGCTGGCGGAAGCGGTGGGTGGCGTTGTATAGCTTGTCTTGGCGGCGCAAGGTCTGGACCGCACCCACTTGGGTTAGCAACTCGCGCTTTGAATCGCGGTCGGCGTGCCAGTTGAAGGCGTATATGCCGGTCGCGCCTTGGCCGTGATACTGCATGGCCGTGGCTTTGGTGCGCATGTTGTGGCAGGCCGTTTCGCCTTCAGGACCGACAGCCGGGCCGGGGACGCCGCCGTCGAAACCTGGGTAGAGGGCGATGTCGTGGCCAGCACAAAGGGCGCGGAAGGCACTGACTTCAATGGACGGGTCGGTACCGGCGGCACCGGCTGGGATCAGGATATCGACGAGGTTTTCTTTTACCCAAGTTTCCACGTCGTAGCCAATGCGGTGACAGCCCTCGATGGAGCCGGCGACGCGGGCCGCTAGGTAGAAAGGTCGGCCGCGCTGTTGGGCTAGTTCGTCGGTCAGTTGCCGCGCTGCCCACATGAAGTCGGTGAGGACGTAGCGCAGGCGATAGGCATAGTCGGTGGGGAAGTGGAAAGGGTGGCGTTGCCAGTCGAGTTCGACGCCGTCCAAAGGGTAGTTTTGGCAAACTTCGCGCAGGTGTTGGAAGCGGTTCTCGCGCACTTGAGGGATGGCCATGTTCCACGACAGGGCAAACCACTCCTCGG
>JAJEEZ010000416.1:0-4983 GCA_022820705.1 Candidatus Latescibacterota bacterium
CTGGCGGTTCAACTCCTCGTCGGTCATCGGCCGTGCGCTAATTTCAAGCCGGGCCTGTCTATAAGACACAGTGCCGTCGTCGGCAACCGTCTTGTTAGCCCCTTGCTCGGCCTCGCTCACCGGCTTGATATCTTCGGCGTAGTAGCGATAGGAACAGCCCAGAAAAAGCAGTCCAACCAAGAGCAGCGTGAAACATTTCAGCATGGAAAACCTCCTACTCAAGACCGGCGAACACGGTGATGAACATCGCCGTTTCTGTGCGCGCCTCATCGACCGAGGCGCGGTCAATCCGCGACACGCGGAACCCGGCCTGGGTCCACAGGGTATAGCCCAGATAGTCGACGTTGTTGGTAAACTGCAAGGCATAAACCATCTCGTTGCGATCTGAGCGCAACTGATGGTCCTCTAGTTCCTCGCGGAACTGCTTGACGAGCAGGTACTCAAGACCGGTCTGTAGCTCGGTGCGCAACAGGATCGGTACGCGCAGGACCAACGACCAGAGCTCGCTCAACTCGGTAGTTGCCACGCGCACTTGGGTATCCTCGCGGCGCGACGGCCGCTGGTGCTGGAACTCGCTCTTCCAGCGCGGCTGAAACTTGAGGACGCCTAGGTCAAAAGTGTAATCTATCTTGTTGAGGACGCCAAAGAAGGAAGCCGTCTCGCGGATGTCCTGCTCTTCAATGGGCCGCTCGTCGAAGTTCACCTGCTTGAAAATCTCCCATTTGAGGCGGTTTTTAAAGTGGAGCTGGTCGCTCTGGTATTGATAGCCTAGGTATAAGGTATTGGCCCAGCCATCGCGCAAGGGCAGCGGATCAGCATAGGGCACTAGATCGCCGCGGGATCCTTGGCGCACGATCCACTCGATTACGTCGTCGTGTATATCGTCCTGGACTAGGCGATAGTTGTTGAAAACCTGTACGCGCCCCTTGCTTGCGTAGTCCTTGTCGAAGGTCAGCAAGACGTAATTGGTGACGTTCTCGCGGGCGTCGGCTAGCTGGCGCTCATCAAGACGGCCGACCGTCAGCCTCGCTTCTGGTCCTAAATGGGATCCTACATAGATGTTATACCCGCGCCGATCCCGTTTGTATAGGTAGTCGGGTAGGTCGTCGTTTTCAAAGCGGTCGATAATGCCGTTGTTGTTCATATCGACGCCAAAGAGGAACTCGGGGCGATCAGATGCATAGCGCAAGAACGGCTCATCGTAGTCCGGCACTCTATTTTCACGCAATTGGGAGTCGTTCTGATTGAAGTCGTTGATGAAGTCGTTGTTCTCGTCAAAACCGGGAAAAACTCGGAGATCCTGCGAGGAATTGGCGCGCAGCCAGTCCGGGTTGCGGTCCTGGTCGTCGTTGTCGTCGACGAATTCGTACACGAAACGAGTGTCGTCGTCGTAGTTGATATCGGCCGCGTCGTTCAGGGTGCCGGCTAAAAAAGTGCTGGTGCTGTAGCTGGGATCAACATTATAGACCTCGCCGAAGCCGTAGTAGGGATACGCTCGCTTATAGGCATTGATGAACCAAGCATCGGCCGAGGTATTGTGGGCTTGGTGATTGGTCACATCAATCTCGGACCGCCGCGGGTAGCGAAAGTGCTGGCGGTTCCGGTCGTATTCGCCCGCAAGATAAAACCCACCGACATCGGAGATGTCGAGAGTGACGCCGAAAATCTCATTGGCTACCGGCAACCCGTATTTGACGCGCACAAAGCCCTGATTCGAACCATCCTTCACATTGCCGTCAGCCCGTACCGTGCGCTCGGGGATACCCTCGGAGAGCAAGACCGGCTGAAAGTTGCGGTTGGCTTGGCGATTAGAGGTAACGTCAATCCGGTAATCGTTGGCCAAGAGCAACAGGAACTCAATGCTCTTGATCTGCTCGGGTCGGGGGCCGAAGGAGTTGCGGTACTGAGGACCTTCGAGATCGTACACTAGCACAATGATTTCGTTGCCATCGGCCGAGAGGAAGCCCTCGCGGCGGAAACCACCCTGCACCGACGGACTATAGGCGAGGACATTGCTATCACCAATTTGGCGGCGATTGCTGATGCGCTCGCCGTCAATCGTCGTAATGATCATCTCCTCCTGGAAAAAGGCTGCACCGGCAATGTTGTCCTCTGGCGAATCGTCGCTCAAGCGCACTTCGATGCGCGAAATGTCAGCGTTGTTCTGACCCTCAGTAAGCGTACCTTTGAAGGGATTGCCTTGAAATGCCTGCCCCTTGGTCGAGGAATTGAAAGCATTGACATAGGTCGCGCCAACTTTGACAAAGTCGCCGATCTGTATCGTGCCACGACCGCCGAGCATATTAGTGTCGTTTGAGCGGAAGCGAGCAGTACTGGTGGCACCTGTCAGCGATTCGACCTGCCCCGGCGCACTGGGACGCGAAAGGAGGAACGTCGCTTCGTACTTGTCGGTGGCCAAGTCGAACTGAATACCGGCGAACGTCGGTTTGGAAAAGGTCATCGGCGTCAGGGTAGTGCGGATGCGGTCGCCGATGGTCAAGGCATAGGCGTATTGGCCCTTTTGATCTGAGGCAATGACTACGCTCGAAAACCAGTTGCCGAAATAGGGCGTCTTAAACAGGCTGCTACCCGATGTCTGTGGCGCGGAAACGCTCCAGTCGTAAACGAGCTGGCCGCGGGTGATGTAATTCCCATAAAGATCGTAGAAATACTCGCCTTCTTGGGCAGTCCTCACATAGTACTGATAGTGCCGACGGGCGTAATTCGTATAGTCCTGTTGCCGCCACTGGTACTCGTTGAAAAGTTCCTGAGGTATGTACCACTTCTTCACCGCCGGATCCAGCGCGTCAAATAGGACACCAGGCCCCATGGGGTCGTAATATACTTCCCCACCGCGTCGCACACCCAGACGCGAACCGAAGTCCTCCTGTGCTGGGAGATGCTCTACCACCACTCCCAGCATCAGGAGCACAACCGCACCGATGCGACAACTCCAAGCTGTATTCACAAAAGCCCTCCCTTGTTTATCAAATTTCCGGTCTAGATTGCAGCGTATTCCAATTATTAGTAGGCGACGTGGACAAGGCGCACGAGTTGGTTATCCTCATCGTCGGCCTCAACCTCAATCCGGCAGAGATAAATCCCCGGCGATACGAGCTGTCCATCCAGATCTCGCCCGTCCCAAGTGAACGTCTGATCCCCCACTTTGCCGCTCCCCGTCGCGCTCTGCCCCCGGCCGACCAAGCGACCACCCAGATCGTAAAATGCCACCCCCAACGGCCGCTCTTCTAGCACCTTCAACAACGCGAAATGGACCAAAAGCTCGTCGTTGATCCCGTCGCCGTTGGGCGTCAAAACCGGTGTCAACACTACGTCTTGGATCAACGAACCCAGCAAGGCCATCAGACTGACACGCGTCGTCGAGGAGTCCACTAGTTCGGTGGCGTCCCTGTTTTCGGTATCGACTCGCTGGAAGACGCCCTCGTCGGTGTCGGACGCACGGACAAAGGAGGTGAACTCAATGCCCTCGCGGAAACTCTGAGACTCGAACTGTACCTCGATGAGGGCGTGTGCCTCGGCGGGCAAGTCGGCATTGAGCGAGAAGGGGAAGCGGACCCAGATCGAGTCCTCTCCTGCCGCTATGCGCTCCAGTACCGAACCGTCCTCGGCGCGCAAGATGCGGTCGTCGCCTTCGGCAAAGGCGCGGTCGAAGCGCGTGGTCACTGCTGAGGTCTGCATTTGATCTGGATCGAGGAGAGAGGCGATCTCGGTGACCTCGACCCGGCCGAGACGGACTCCGGTTAAGCGAGCAGCACGGGGCGTTACGACCAGCACCTCATTGAAGCCATCGCGCACGGTAGCGTCGGTCGGGTCGGGCGCCGCAGCGCGGATAAAATAGGAAAATTGTTGGGACTTGAGTGGATTGATATCGCGCGGCGGAGTGTAGTCAGCGGGCAAAACGTCTAAGTTCGTCAACCCCTTTGTCGCCCCCTCGTCGCTTACCAGCGCCAACTCACCGGCCAACTCAAGCGCCAACGGCGGTGCGAGATCAATGCGCAACTCTCGTATCCGCGCCGTCTTGAAAGGATCTTCAGAGGAAATGTTGACCC
The DNA here is from genome assembly GCA_022820705.1 of Candidatus Latescibacterota bacterium. Classification (GTDB taxonomy): domain Bacteria; phylum Latescibacterota; class UBA2968; order UBA8231; family UBA8231. The sequence continues at coordinate 4,071 of JAJEEZ010000416.1, forward strand.
GAACCTGGATGAATTTGCGCGGATTGGGCGAGGTGATCGTCGCCTCATTGACGCCATTAGTGGGCAAATAGCTCTCGCTCCATGCGCTCCAGCCGACGAAGGCCAACTCACCGTCTTTAGCAAAGCTCGAACGCGGTGCCCGGCGCAATTTTTTGCCATCTTCATCGATGAGTCCGTCGCCGTCATTGTCGATGAGGTCAATGGGATCTTCATCGTTGAGACCGTCGCCATCGTCGTCCGTGCGCGAGGCATGTCTCTTGCTGTCGGGCAGGGTCTGCCAGATCTCCCATTCCAACCATTTCAAGGCTATCTCGTCGTAAGCGGCTTTTGACACTTCCTCGCGTTCTTCTTTGCCACCGATGGTGACGACCTGATAGTAGGTAAAATTGGTGTCCGTCTGATCGGAGGTGCGCGTCTGTATTTGCAAGCGGACATCCGGGTGAAGATCTAGCGGCTCAATCCGCTCACTGGATTGACCGGTGAGCGGATCGGTATCGCGGATGAGCACGTCGCCCTCCCAAGCAATGCGCGGCAGAGTCTTGCGGATGAAGTTACCGCGCGAATCGGTCAGTGAGATGGGCGGCGAGTACGCCCACACGCTAACAGGATATCCCTCGCCGTAGAGCTGGATCTCGGCCATGGTCGCCAACGCACCATAGCGACCTGACTGATGCCCAGTAACGTCGATATCGCGGACCTGTAGGAAGCGGATCTTGCGAGGGGCAAAGGCCTCTTGGAAAATGCGTACTACCGGCGTGTGGTTGTCAATGTGCTCCTCGCTAATAATTTTGTCCCAGTTGAGGCCCTATTCGAGCTTGGGGAAGTCGTTGCGGTATTGCATGATGAAGGGTTTGAGCAGTGTGCCGGCGGAGACTAAGTTGCCCGGCCCCAAGAAAGCACCCAAGTGGCTCTT
>JAJEEZ010000124.1:0-9344 GCA_022820705.1 Candidatus Latescibacterota bacterium
CTTCGGCAATGGCGTTGATCTTGCGCATTTCGAGCAAGCCACCGCAGACGCAGATGTCGGGCTGGATGATGTCGGCACCTTGGTTGGCGATTAGATTGAGGAACTCAAAGCGGGCGTAGAGGCTCTCGCCGGTGGCCAACGGCACCTGCATCTGCGACTTGAGGCTGGTCCACGCCGGAATGTGCTCGGGGCGCATAGGCTCTTCGTAGAAAAAGGGATCGTACGGTGCGAGGGCGTTGGCTAGCTGCAAGGCGCGAATCGGCTCGAAGATCTTGGCGTGCGGATCGAAGGCAAACTCCCAGTCGTCGGGGCAGTTGACGCGCAATTCTTCAAAATACTTGGTGGCCTCGGCGCAGACTCGGCCCCAGCGGTTGGCGTCTGGGTTGAGCTGGTAGGGGCTGGTTTTGAAGGCTGTGAAGCCGTATTCCTCGTTCAGACGCCGGGCTTGGTCGGCGGCCTCTTTGCCGTCGCGGCCGCCGATCCCGCGGTACACGCGCACCCGGTCGCGGGCATGGCCGCCCAAAAGCTGATAGACCGGGACGCCCGCGGCTTTGCCGGAGATATCCCACAGTGCGTGGTCGATGCCGGAAATGGCCGACAGACCGATCCCGCCCGGTTGAAAGCGAAACTGCTGGTGCAACTTCATCATGATGAACTCGATCCGTCGAGGATCGATGCCCTTGATTAGCTCAAAGCAATAATCGACGGTCGGGCCGACGGCCAGGTCGGGGCCGATGGAGTAGGTCTCGCCCCAGCCGGTGATGCCCTCGTCGGTCTCGACTTTGACCAAGACGCGGGGGCGGTTGCCGAAGCGGGCGATGATGGGGGTGATGGCGGTGATTTTCACGGTAGGTCTCGCTATTGGAAAAAGAGTGGATAAGGGGCGTTTTCGGCTTCGCGTTTGATCAGGCTCATCAGTTCCATTGTGTGGTAGTCGCCCCACATGGCTGCCTCGCCGCAGGGGATTTTGCGGCCTTGGGGCACGTAGTCCCAGCCATTGGGACGATGGTAGATCGCGTGGAGGGTGATGCCTTGGTGTTGGGGATCGACGGCGAGATACGGTTCCTCTAAGAGGGCGCGGGCAATGGTGAAGGCCGCGGCGCGATAGCGCGTTCCTTTTGCTTCGTCCCCCTTGGACAAATAGTAGTTGCCCAAGCGCAAGTACCCTTGGCCACAAATGGCTGCGGCCGAGCTGTCGAGCGACTCGACATCGTTGTGAGGGTCAGAGGGCTGGTCGGTTATCGAGCCAAAGGAGGCGACTCCGGGAGCACCGGTGTCCCAAAACGGTACGCCGTCGGCAAAGCTGTTGACGATGTGGAATTCAGCGGCGGCTAGGGCGGCTTGTTCCATGGTTTGCACGAGGTCGGCTTTGGTGCCGAACGGCTCGACATCGGCCTCGCTGAGTGTGGCGAAATACTCTAGCTGCTCGGCGTAGCCTGTAAGCACCCACGACAGACCGCGAGTCCAAGTTGAAAACGGAGTGTAGCCCTGCTGGGTGCTGGGGCAGCGGTACTGGCCGTCGTGGACGTTGAAGATGGATTCGTGGACTACGCGGCCGGGTGTGTCAAACGCGTCGCGCCCCTCGCCGTAGTACACGTTGAAACGGGCGTTGGTCTGGGCGTGTTCGATTAAGCGACCGAGCAGGCTGATGCGCTTGTCGCCTTCGCCCATCAGCGCGTGGCCTAGCTGGTGCGCCGTTCCCAAGATGCGCAGCGAGCGCATGGTGTCGGAAAAGAGCGAATGCGGGCCGTTGAAGGAGTGGATGAATCCCGTGCCGTACGCGGTCTCAGTCCAGCGAGCCGCTTGCACAGCGCCCGACAGCTTGATGGCCAATTCGTAGAAGTCCAGTTCGCGCTGATCGTGCAGAATGCGGCCTTCGAGCATCAGGCGGCGCAAGTTGCCATAGGTAGAGAGGTTGTTGAAGCCGTGGTCGTGGACGCCGATGTGCGAGACGTGCGGTGCCATGTGCGCGATGGTGCGGTCGCGGCCGAGTGCGAGGAAGCGCGCGTCGTCGGTCATGTCGTACTGGAGTATGGCGCAGCCGTATTGGAACCCCTGGGTCCACTCGGTCCAGCCTCGGGTGGTGTAGCGCCCCTGCTGGGTGAAGACTGGGGTGCCGCGATCCAGGTCCCAGGTGTTGTCGAGATCGAGGATCTTGGCACCGGTAAGGGTTAAAAAGCGCTGGATTGATGGAAGGAGCTTTTGGGCGTTCAGGTTTTGGTCTGGTTTCACGGGGCGATTCCTTTTGCTTGGGCAGCGAGAAGATAGGAGGGGGGTGGAGGCGGGTCAATGCGGATTGGTAAGGCGTTGGTCGCTTGCTTATTTTCCATCGCCGCACAGACGAGGCCAAGGAGAAGTCACGTGAGCATACCCGACGAAGGCATTGCTTTAAAAGTATCAGAGACAGCGGGCATTACCCGTCAGAATTACCCCCTGACGAGGGGCGTCCCCCTGCCCCAAGGTGCTGTAACAGGTGTGGAAAATCTGTCTTTACAGGACGAACAGGGCCGGGATGTCCCGGTGCAGGCACGGGTCTTGGGGCGCTGGCCGGACGATAGCGCGAAGTGGGTCTTGGTGGATTTTCAGGCCGATGTGGAAGCGGGGCAAGAGGCCGTGTACACCTTGCGATACACGGACCAAAAAGCTGCGGCGAGCGTCCAAGGAGTGGAAATCGCCGAGCGGGAAGATCGCTTTGAGGTGTGTACCGGACCCCTGCGCTTTGGCATTGGCAAAAAGACATTCGCGTTTTTTGACGGGGTAGAGCTAGGGGAGCGAGCCGAAGGATCGTTTGTCTCCGAGGTAGAGGTTGCATCTCGGGGCGGCGATGCTTGGGCGAAGATCTCCGAGTCGGAGTTTGTCGGTGGAACGCAGCGGCGGATCTACGGGATGGGGGGCATGTGTCTGGCGTCAGAGGGCGTGGAGGAATACGCCGTTGAGATCGAAGAGGCCGGTCCCTTGCGGGCGGTGATCTGCTGCCGAGGGGCCTACGAGTCCACTGCGCCCATGCACCACTACGCCGGTTATCGCCCGCTGCGCTTTGCGACGCGGATATACGCCTATGCCGGTAAGGCGCAGGTGCGGGTGGTGCACACGGTGATAGTTACCTGCAATCCGCGCGAGACCGAGGTGGAGGAGTTGGGTTTGCGCGTTCCAATTTTGCCTGAAGGCGGCGGAATTTGGCGCGTCGGGGCTGGACGGGTCATGGAGGGGGCTTGGGTCCCCGAGCGTTATGCTTTGCTCTCGCAGCGGTCGGACAATCACTTCTATTGGGAGGAGTACGAGGGCGTTGAGCGCGTCGCGCGGGCTGAGGGCGAACGGGCCGAGGGGTGGATTTGCGCTGAGAACGGCCGCGTCGGCGTCGGCGTTGCGCTGCGCTACATGGCTGAGGAGTACCCCAAGGCCCTCGGCGTGGGTGCGCAAGGCATCGACGTCTTTTTTTGGCGCGATCCAGACGGCCGTCGGCTCAGTTGCAAACGCTACGCCGAGGAGGTGGCTTGGCACGAGGGCGAAGGGGTCTATGCCGACGGCACGGGCACTGCGAAGAGCAGCGAGTTTTTCGTCGATTTTTTTCGCGCTGGGTCCGCCGACGGCGAGCGGTTGCAGGGCCTTTTGCATCCGCCACAGGTGAGCGTTGCGCCGGATTGGGTGGTGCAGAGTGGGGCGGTGGGCGGCTTGGCAACCGGCGCGGAATTCCCGCGCTCGGACCGCATGTTGACGGGCTTTGTCGCTTGGATGGAAGGACACATCGAGCGCTATCGCTGGAAGGGGTTTTTCGATTGGGGCGACGTGATGGCCACGTGGGAGGAGAGCGAGGGCGGCTGGCGCTTCAAGGGTCGCTGGGGTTGGTGCAACAGCGAATGGGATCCGCGCCACGCTGTGTGGTTGCAGTACTTGCGCACGGGCGAGGGGCGCTACTACGCGCTCGCCGAGGCCATGACCCGACACTCGCTGGACGTGGATACTTGCCACTATCATCCGTTGCGGCCCTACATGGTCGGCGGTTGTTTCCGCCACAGCATGGATCACTTTGGCGACGAGCCGTGCGCTTCGCACACCTTCATCGACAATTGGGTGGATTACTACTACTTGAGCGGCGACGAGCGGGCGCGGGAGGTCTTGCACGAAGCCGGGGAATTTTTCCTGCGCTATCGCTGGAGCGAGGACCCGCGCTACAGCTTCAGCTTGCGCTCCATCGCCAACGCGCTGCGGGGCTTGCTCTACCTGTACGAGTTGACCGGTGAAGCGCGCTTTATGCGTCGCGCTGAAGAGGTGTACGACGCGGTGGCTCGCGGCCAAAACGAAGACGGCAGTTGGCACAAGCGCTTCCAGGTATCCACTGAGGCCAAGCTGCCCGACCAAGGGCCGTACGGCATGGCTACCGAGGGCACGACCTTGGCGGTGGAAATGGGGACGGCGGACCCGTTTAGCGACGAAGAATTCCTCGCGCTACGCGGGAGCTTTACTGCATTAAAGCGGGTGTTGCCCTACGAGGAGCAAAAGGGCTATCAGACTCATTATTTGATGGTCGGGCTGGAGCGGATGCACAGAATGACCGGGCGCGCGGATGTGGCTGAGGTTTTCGTGCGGGCTGTCGATTGGTTTTGCGGCGGTAAAGGCGTCTTTGACGCCGACTTTGCCTGCGCCCAAAGCTACCACGGCGTGCTCTGCGGCTCGCTGGCGTACGCTTGGCGGCTGACTGGGGAGCAGGGCTATCTGGAGGTAGGTCGCGCAGTGCTCGCCGAATTGATTGACCAACAGGACTGGAGCGACCGCCCGGATTACCGGGGCGCGGTGGCTATGCACCCGACCGCGTTGAGTTTGGTGTTTTTTGGCGTGCCGTCGCTACTGGGGGCACTTGCAGAAGCAGGTTTGGAGGAGATACCGAATACGTGATGAATTACGAATTAGGCTGGGGCCGGGAATTCGTAATTTCTAATTCCTAAATGAATAGGAGATACCGAATGCCTGAACGACCCAATATCATTCTCATTATGACCGACCAACAGCGCTTTGACACAATCGGCGCTTGGGGCTACGACTACGCGATTACGCCGGCGATGGACCGCTTGGCCGCGGAGGGACTTTCCTTCCGCAATGCCTTTTGTCCGGGCGCGACTTGCATTGCCTCGCGGGCGGCGATCTTCACGGGTATGTACCCGCACAATACCGGCGTGTACAGCTTTGACCACTGGGCGAGTCACCGCAATTGGGTGCAAGACCTCAACGACGCGGGCTATCACTGCGTCAACATCGGCAAGATGCACTTTGCTCCGCGCGATGTCGCCGGGGGTTTCCACGAGCGGGTCGTGGTGGAGAATCCCACTAACAGGAACCTCGACATGGGTGGGGCGGACGACGATTGGGGCCGCTATCTGCGGATTCACGGCTTGGAGCGGCCCAACGACCGCAACAAGACCGACCCCGATTGGCTGCAGAAATACCAAGGCGTCCCTTGGCACTTGGAGGAGCGCTTTCACTCGGATGTCTTTATCGGCGACTCGGCCCTTACTTGGATTCGCGATTACAAGGGCCAACAACCGTTTTTCTTACAGGTGGGTTTTACTGGACCGCACGAGCCGTGGGACCCGCTGCCGAGGCATCTGGAACAGTACGCGGGGCGGCCAATGCCCCCGCGCGTAATGCGCGAAGGCGAGTTGGAGGACAAGCCGCCCCAGCACGCGGCGCAGAGAAAAACACACGCTGAGACCGAGCACGAGTCCGCGATCGACATGTACTCGCCCAGCGAAGAGGATATCGCCCACATGCGGCGGCACTACTACGCTAAAATTACAACGGTGGATGAGAAGTTGGGCGAAGTTTTCGACGCGCTGCAGGCGCGGGGCTTCTTGGACAATAGCTTGCTTCTTTTCTGCTCAGATCACGGCGAGCTGTTGGGCGATCACGGGCTGGCGTACAAATGGCTGATGTACGATCCGATAGTACACGTGCCGCTGATTGTGCGCGACAGTCGGCGGACGCAAAAGGGCTGCGAGATCGGCGACTTGGTCTCGTTGATGGATTTAGGACCGACGATCCTAGAAGCGGCTGGCGTGGAGGTGCCTAGCTATCTAGAAGGACGTTCGCTGCGGCCGTACTTGGAGGGAGTCGCGGATTGCGCGCCGCGCGAGTGGGTGTTCTGCGAGGACAACTATCAGGTGATGATGCGCGGCCAGCGGCACAAGATGGTCTATTACATCGGCCAAGATCAGGGCGAGCTATACGACTTGGAGCAGGACCCGCACGAGTTGTGGAATCTCTGGGGCCGACCCGAGCATCAAGAACTGCAAAACGAACTTACGGCCCGTCTGCTGCACTGGCTCGCCGCGAGTACGTACTACAATGCTGGCTACCGCCGCCAGCGCAGCCGGCAGTACGCAATGCGCTGGCCGCGGCCAGACGACGCGTTTTTACACGGGGCAGGGGGGAAAGCAGTGCCCCGTTCGTTTGATCTCTAGGATTCGGTTAAGAACCCGGCGAGCAGATCAACGGCGTCCTCTCGATCTATTTTGCCGGTGTTGATCGTCAGGTCGTAGAGTAGGGGGTCGTTCCAGTCGGCGTTGTGGAAGTTGCGCAGGTAGCTCTGACGCCATTGGTCGTGTTGCTCGATGAGTTTCTGCGCTTGCTCGCGATCCATGTCGCGGGTCTGCATCAATCGTTCAATTCGCGTTTCGAGCGGGGCGATGATTTTGACGTGACAGGCATTGGGGAAATCGGCGAGGACGACCTGGCTGGCTCGGCCGACGACGACGGCCTTGCCGCTTTGGCCGAAATCCTGCACGAGGGTCGTGATGAGTAGCTGATACGTGCCTCGGTCGAGGTACGTCGCTTCGCTGACCTCGTGCTCGCGCATGTGGGGGAACTCGAGCCCAAACTCGGGCGCGTACGCGGCAGCCGATAGGGGAAAAGTCCCCGGAGCGACTTCGGGCACGAGCAATTTCTTGAGGAAGAACCGGAGGCGGCCCTCCCCCTTCTCGTCGTAGCGCTCAACCTCTTCGACCGAAGTATCGGTGATGCTGGCGATCTCTTCGACGAGGCGGCGGTCGATAAATTCGTAGTCTAGCTTGGCGGCCAACTGCTCGGCGATCCAGTCGCCAAAGCTGCCGAGCTGACGGGCAACCGTGATGACATTCATGGCGAGTCTCTTAGGTTGGAAGTGATCAGGTCCCAGCTTGTACCATTTGTAAAGAGTATAAAAGGCGAGTATTTGCCGTGTCAACGTTTTTCGGGCCGGTTCAACTGCGGCCCCAAACGGATGGAATGGGTTTTGACAAGGCAGTAGATTGGGTCGCCGATGCCGAGTTGCATTTCCTCGATGGCTTCTGGGGTCGTCTTGGCGGCCAGCCGACGCCCGACATCCACGTAGATGAGCTGTTTCCCTCCCACATCGGCAATTGCGCTGATGGTCCCCTGCAATGCATTGCGCACGCTCAGCCCTTCGGGCCGCTGGCGGGCGAGGACGATGTCGTCGGCGCGGATGCCGATGAAGAGGCGGCTGCCGGTGGGTTGCTCGCAGTAGGGAATTTTGAGTTGCTGACCGTGACACAGGACTTCGCAGACGCCTCGCTCCGCGTCGGTCGCCGCGATTTCCACGTCGAGGACGTTTTCAAAGCCGTGTTCTTCGACTAGCGGCAGGACTTGGGGATGGGCCGCGATGGTGAAGAAGTCGCCGTGCGCTACTACTTGGCCGCGGTCGAGGACTACTACCTGGCTGGTGAGTTCGAGGATTTCGGCGACCGAGTGGCTGACGTAGAGAATGGGGATCTGGAGGGCGTCGCGGACGTGGCACAAGTAGGGGATGATGCGATTTTTGAGGCCCTGATCGAGCGAGGCCAGTGGCTCATCCATCAGCAGCAGGCGTGGAGAAGTGAGCAGGGCGCGGCCCAAGGCGACGCGTTGGCGCTCGCCGCCGGACAGGTGCCCTGGTCGGCGCTTGAGCAGGGAGCCGATTTCGAGCAGATCGACGATCTGGTCTAGGGCAAAGCGGCGTGCCGCTGTCGGTAGCAGATTGCGACCATAGCACAGGTTTTCCTCAGTGCTCAGGTGCGGGAAGAGCAAGTCGTCTTGAAATACGTAGCCGATGCGGCGATGCTCGGGCGGCAGGTCAATGTGCTGAGCCGAGGAGAAGAGGGTTTGGCCGTCCAAGGATATTTCGCCGGCGTCCGGCCGCACTAGCCCGGCGACTACATTGAGCAGCGAGGTTTTGCCCGCGCCCGATGGCCCGTAGATGGCGGTGACGGCGTGGTGGCACTCGATATCGATGTCGAGTGCAAAGGGGCCTAGTTGGCGTTGGGCGCGGAGGCTGAGCATTGCTAATGCGAGCGCAGGCGACGGGCCGACCACTCGCTGGCCACGAGGGCTAGGAGCGAAAGCGCGACCGAGATCGCGATTAGTCCGACGACGCGGCTTTCCCCGTCTGGTTGGTTGAGATACGTGTAAATGGCCGAAGGAATGGTGCGGGTCTGTCCGGCAATGTTGGCCGCAAAAATAATGGTCGCGCCGAATTCGCCCAAGGAGCGGGCAAAGCTCAACAGCGAGCCGACCAGCAGGCCGGGAGCGGCGAGGCGCAAGGTCACAGTCAGAAAGACGCGCACTGGACCAGCGCCGAGGGTGCGGGCGACGCGTTCTAGGCGCGGATCCACGCTTTCAATGCCGAGGCGCACGGAGCGCAGCATTAGGGGAAAGCCGACCACGGCCGAGGCCAGCACCGCACCCTTCCAGTCGAAGGCCAACTGGAGGTCGAAGGCTGCGAGCACCGGGCCGAATAGACCGCGGCGGCCAAAAAGCAACAGGAGCAGATAGCCGGTGACCACCGGCGGCAGGACCAGCGGCAGGTGACAGAGGCCGTCGAGCGCGATCTTGAGCGGAAACTCCCGCCGAGCCAGCAGCCAGCCCAGCAACACGGCCGGCAACAGGCTCAGCAGCACGCAGCAAAAGGCCACGCGCAGCGAGAGCAACAGGACCTGCACTTCCTCAGCGCTGAACACGTTGGTCGCCCAAAAAGGTAAAGCCGTGTTTGCGGAAGATGCTGGCGGCCGTATCTGAGCTAAAAAACGCCAGCAGGTCGCGGACCTGAGTGCTGGCGCGGTCCTTGACGATGGCCGCTGGATAGACGATGGGGCGGTGCAGTGAGTCTGGCACCGTCGACAGGGTTATTACGCGGTCGCTTTGAGCCGCGTCGGTGGCGTACACCAAGCCCGCGGCGCACTATCCGCGCTCGACGTACACCAAGGCGGCGCGGACGTCGGGCGCGGGTGCGATGCGGGTTTTGAGCGCCGGCCACCAGCTCAACGCCTCTAGGGCTTGGCGGGCGTACTGGCCGGCCGGGACATGATCGGGGTCGCCGA
>JAJEEZ010000326.1:0-5166 GCA_022820705.1 Candidatus Latescibacterota bacterium
ATGGCGGGGATTTGAGGCCAGCCTCCTGCGCTTGCAGCGCGACTCAGTCGATCTGTTGCAACTCCACGAGGCCGAGCAGGCGGGTTGGGAGGGAATATTCGGCCGGGGACGCGCCCTAGAGGCCATGCTCGAAATCCGCGAACAGGGACTCGCACAACACATCGGCCTGACCGGTTCAGACTTGGAGCTAATGCGCGATGTCCTCGCCGAGTGCGACGATTTCGTCTCGGTGATCACCTTCCTCAAGTACGACCTGCTGGTGCAGACGGCTAAGGAAATCCTCCTGCCCACCGCGGCCACCCGCGACGTCGCCATCATCCTCGCCTCGCCGCTGCACGCCGGCCTACTCGGCTCCAAACGCGACGCCTGGAAGGGAGCCGGCCGCTTTGCCGAACTCTATCCCAAGCTCGAAAAAGTCGAAGCGCTGTTCGCCGATGAACCCGGCGACATGCCCGACCTTGGCCTGCGCTACTTGCTGTCAGATCCCCAAGTCTCCGTGCTGCTCACCGGCGCGGCAACGCTAGACGAACTCGAAGTCTCCACGGCTGTTTCCGACGGCCGCTATCTATCACCCGAACTCATCGCCCGCATCGAAGCACTCACCCCTTGAGAAGGAATAGCACATGAAACCTGTCCGCGTCGGCTGCATCGGCCTCGGCTGGATCACCCAAAGGGCGCACCTCCCGGCGCTAGCTGCCCTCGCCGAGGAAGGCCAAGTCGTCTTCCAGGCATTCTGCGACAAAAGCGACGAAACCCTTCAGGAACAAGCAGCCGTCTATAAGCCTCATTCGACCTATACGGACCACCACCAAATGTTTGCAGAGCAGGAACTCGACGCCGTGTACCTATCCATTCCGCCGACCGCACACACCGACGAGGTGCTCATCGCCGCGGACCAAGGCGTCGCCCTGTTCGTCGAAAAGCCGCAGACCCTCGACCTAGCGCAAGTCGTCGAATTCAACGCCGCAATCGAAAAAGCCGGCATCGTATCCCAAGTCGGCTTCGTCTATCGCTACGAGCCTTCTTCCGCGCCGACCTTGGAGCTATTGCAGCAGCGCACGCCGCGCCACGCCCAAATCCAAAGCTTCTACAGCGGCCAGCCGATCCGCTATTGGACCAGCCGCTACGAACTCTGCGGCGGCTCCTTCGTCGAAAACACCATCCACAGCGTCGATCTGTTGCGCTACTTGCTCGGCGACATTGAGGCGGTCTCGGCCTTCTACGTCGAATCCCTCCCTGACGAGCGCATCGAGCCGATGAACCTGCCCCATGTGTACAACGTCAACTACCGCTTCAAAGGGCGCTTGACCGCCAACGCCAGCGTCTCGCGGGTAATGAGCAACGTCAATTACTCCAAGCGAGAAATCCTCGTCATCAGCGACGACTCGATCATCGAATGGAATCCACAAAAAGTGACGGAAAACGGCGAGGTAGTGTGGGAAGCGAAAGAAGAGCCGCAATCTCGCGGGGCTTTCTTCTCCCAAGCCCGCGCCTTTATCGCCGCGGTCCAAGCCGGCGACCCTTCCATGCCGCGCAGCCCCTACGTCCCTTCCCTCAACAGCCTAGCCGCCGTTTTAGGGGCCAATGCCTCGGCCGAAAGCGGCGGCGAGCTGGTCCTCCTCAGTGACCTAATCGGCGCAGCCACCCAAAGATAGATCACCATGCAACCCCAACTCACGCCCTTTCTCGACTGGTACGGCATCTGGCCCTCCCACCGCAAGCTCGAAGACGACGGCACCGTCTGGTCCCAGGACCCGCCCCAAGGCATTGAACTCGTGCCCGAACTGGCGCGCAAATCCGAGGTCTTCTTCCACAAGGAGCGTCCTTGGGAACAAGGAGCCAACCTCCACATCAACGCCATGCTCCACGACGAAGGGCGCTACCGCCTCTGGTACGGCGTGCAACGCTTGGACGACATCACGCGCTCGTATGTCTGCTACGCCGAAAGCGACGACGGCTTTACTTGGCAGCGGCCAGAGTTGGGCTTGTGCGAGTACGAAGGCTCGACCCGCAACAACATCATCTGCGCGGGCCGCGACCATCCCCTCGGCTGGGTGTTCATCGACCCTAGTGCCCCGACGACCGAGCGCTACAAAGCCGTCGGCCCGGGAGCGAACTACTTCCGCGACGGCCAGCCCGACCCGGAAATGGACTCCGCGCGCTTCAAGGCTCTGCTCGCAGCCCGCGACCTAGGAGATGTGTCGGCCGGGGAAAAGGCCCAAGGGATTGAGATTCGGCAACAGCTCCACGGCGCAACCTCTGCCGACGGCATCCACTGGCACAACCTCAGTACCCCCGTCTTCGACGCCGGCGCAACCCAGCTAGACACCCACAACCTCTGCGTGTACGACCCCCACCAAGAGCAATACGTGGCGTACCTGCGCGGCCATATCGACCGCCGGCGCTTGGTGCGCCGCGCCTCGGGCACACAGTTCACATCCCTAGCCGACCCGCACCCCTGCCTCCTGCCCGACCCCTTGGACGCGCTCGACGACGACATCTACAACCCCTGCTACACGCCGTATCCGGGTACGCAGCCGCGCTACCTGATGTTTCCGTCGATATACCATCGAATCGCCTCTACGGTCGATGTCCAGCTCGCGGTCAGCCGCGATAACCACCAATGGCTCCGGCCCTTTCGCCAGCCCATCATCGACCGCACCTATGAGGGGGGAACGTACGGCCAGCTCTACGCCAGCCCGAATCTCATCGCTGCCAACGGCACGTGGCGGCTGCCTTTTAGAGGCTACCAACGCCGCCACGACTTTCTCCGCCGTGGCTCCACGTCGTACCCCGAGGATGGGGAATTTCGCTGGGCCTGTTGGGAGCCGGACCGGCTCGCGGGAATAGAGGCCAAAGGCGAGGGGCGAGTCACGCTCATCTAGCGGCCCTGCTGTGGCCGCGAATTGCTGCTCAACTTTCGCACGGCTCCAGACGGCTGGATCAAGGCCGAAATCGTCCAGACCATTCACACGCCACCCCAACCCGTAGAAGCCCACCCCGGCTTCTCACTCGCCGAGGCCGAACCCCTCACGGGCGATTCCATCGCCGAGGCCGCGCGCTGGCGGGGCCAAACCGACTTATCGTCCCTCGCAGGCGAAAAAGTCGGCCTCCGCTTTCACCTGTACAAAGCCAAGCTGTTCTCAGTATCTATTTAAGACGGCCGGCGAACACCTCGGCGAACCGCTCCTCGGCGATGCCACCCAAGCGCTGCGCCATGCGCTCGCATGTAAAACACAGCATCTGCAAGGAGATAAACGTGAAAAACATTACCGTATCTGTAGATGAAGAAACCCATCGGCTCGCCCGCCTTCGGGCAGCGGAGTTGGGCACATCCGTGTCGACACTGGTCCGGGGCTATCTCAAAACCCTCGTCCGCAAGCGAGTTGACCAAACGGCGGCATCTCGTCGGTTGGGTTTTATGGCCGGACAGATCAAAGTCCCCGACGACTTCGACAGGATGGGCGGGCCGGGAATAGAGAAGATGTTCGGGGGAAACGCCTGATTTTATTGCTGATCGCGCAAGCACAAGTCGAAAACGTTACGCTGCTTACCACGGACGACAAAGTGGCCTGCTATCCCGGCCCCATCCGAGCGGTCTGATGGACCGGCGAAACTCTACTCGCCCCTAAATCGCCCTAGGTAGCCTGCTATTCAGTATCCTCAGTAAGCTACCTAGATAATCAACCCACTGATACAAAGAGAGAAAGACTATGTCTAAATATGAAATATCTGATGTTACAAAGAACGACCTAAGAGAATCTCAACGAATGCTTGCTCAGCATCCCAAAATTTTAGGTGCGCTAGACACACTATCAGCAAAAGAGGAGTCTTTTAAGCAGGATCAGCTTGCACGCGCTGAAAACGCCGAAACTGATGGAATGCGAGAACACCATCTTCTTCTATCTGCATCATATAACCTCAAAGAACCTCAACGAATGATGATTTTGCATGTAACAGGACAGTTAGACTGGAATCAAAGCGAGCAGATCGCCAACAAGTTTGGCTTCAGCGATGAAGCTATAAAACAGCTATCCAGCTATATCAAGTATCAAGAAATTATATCTAGTGTTATCGGATGGGACCGTCTCATCGACCTCATGGTCTTTGTAATTCAAGGCCGTTATTCAATTCGCAGCTTTTATCAGGACTTGTTTCTGAAGATCAATAAATGTCCACGAAATCAGTGGAGCGATAAAATGGATAGAATAATTCAGGGGATCCGAGGACGCAAACCTTTCAAAGATATACTAGAAGATCTAGGATTAAAATAGCCGAACCGACTCGGCTTCTAAGAGCCTAGAAATCTGTTTTTTAAGGGATTACCCCATACCTTTTTTTGCCCTGTGCCTTCTCGACGGCTGCTGGCCGCTGGTCGCGGTGGTCGCAGCCGCTAAAGTTCAAGTTCACTCACTACCCCAATCGAAAGGAGACAGCCAATGCCCTTCCGTAATTCTATCAATTCCCCCGACCTAGAACAAGCTGTAAAGCTCCACTCGGTCAACGGCAGACATGAAGGTTGTGGCGTTTGCGCCCTATCTGCCCTGACAGGGCTTTCCACTGGCGACATCGCCGCACAGATAATGTCTAAAAGAGTAGAACAGGGCACTGAGCAATATGAGCAACAGATGGTCGCCCGTTTTGGGGAAAAGCTGGCCGCCCTATGGCTCGATAAAAGAGTGCCTGTCACACACAAATATGAATCCAGCCACATTCTTGAGCAATTTTTCAACGTCGATATTTCTTGGGCGCACCAACTGCTTGAAACATGGCTTGAGTCTCATGCTAGGCCAGATGACCCGGCCGGCTATTTGATCGAAATTCCTGGACATGTTATGGCACTTGCCGGCGGCAAGGTGGTAGATAACACTTGGCGTACGCCGACGACGATAGATAATGAGATGCTTGCATTTATGAGAAGTTTGGGGGAAGAGGACGGTGCCGCCGTGTCGAAAGACTCGCTATATGTTGATCAAGTTCTCAAATGTACGCCGAAGTAAGCCATCGTCGGGGCTTTCTATGCTTGGCAAAAACTGCGCCAAAGCGGCCTCCTATTTCCTGACCCACTCCCTTTTTATGTGATTAGATGTATGGGTAGTGGCTGGTCAGATGTCGGAACATTGCACACCAATCGCCCTATCCATACACTTGTAAAGCACAGCATTT
>JAJEEZ010000414.1:0-3028 GCA_022820705.1 Candidatus Latescibacterota bacterium
GAGCGTCTGCTCGCGCTCGTCGTGGCCGCCAAAAGAGCCAGCCCCCCGGGCCTTGCCCAAGGCGTCGAGCTCGTCGATGAAGATAATGGCCGGAGCGTGTTTTTTGGCCTGTTCAAAAAGGTCGCGCACGCGCGCGGCCCCTACCCCGACGAACATCTCGACAAAATCCGAGCCGCTGAGGGAGAAAAAGGGCACGCTCGCCTCGCCGGCGACGGCCTTGGCCAACAAGGTCTTACCCGTGCCCGGCGAACCCACGAGTAAGACCCCGCGCGGGATCCGACCGCCGAGGGCCTGAAATCGCTCTGGGGTGCGCAAAAACTCGACGATCTCCAGCAGTTCTTCTTTGGCCTCGTCGATGCCCGCCACATCGTCAAAGGTAATGCCCGTTCCCTTCTCCATGTACACCTTGGCCTTGCTCTTGCCAATGGACATCAGGCCGCCTCCCCCGCTCATGCGACGGATGATAAACAGCCAGATCCCCACGAAGATCAGCGCGGGCAAAACCCACGACAAAAGCTGCGTGAACCAGTTGTTGCTAGGCTCGCGGGTAAATTCGACTTGGTGTTCTTCGAGTAGGCTAATAATCTCGGGATCGTCTATGACCGCGGTGCGGAAGCTGATCTCTTGGCCATCGACATTGGCGCGACCGTGGATGAACTCTCCGCTGAAGGTACACTCGACGACCTGTCCACCTTTGATCCATTCCCGAAACTGGCTGTACGGGAGATTTTCAACCTGGTTGGAGAAATGGTTTTGCAGACTCAGGAGCAGGAGCAACGTAAGGACGGCGTACGCAATGGAAAGCTGGGTCTTTTTCTCGAATTTCATGGGTTATTTTCCGATGCCAGGACGCGCTCTTCCACCCACAGTACGCAAGGGTGAAAAAGCCAACTTGAGGGGCGGTTTTGAAGATAACCGGCGGCCTAGATAGGGTCAAGGTGAGAGGCTGCTAGCCGAGCAGGCCGGGTGTTTCGAGTACCTCCTTGAGCCGCGCGAGGAATCGGGCGGCTAGCGCACCATCGACGACGCGGTGATCCGCGGCCAAAGTCAGGGTTAGCTGCGGGCGCACGGCAAAGGCATCTGTCCCCACAGCTACCACCTTGTTCTCTATGGCCCCGACGGCCAAGATCGCCACTTGCGGAGGATTGATGATCGCAGTAAAGCGGGAGACGCCGAACATGCCCAAATTCGAGATGGTAAAGGTACCGCCCAGCATGTCGTCGGGACCTAGCTCGCCGCGGCGCGAGGCGTCGATCAGCCGCGTCCCTTCTAAGGCGATTTCCTCGACCGTCTTTTCGGCTGCGTCGCGAATGACCGGAACTACTAAGCCCTGCTCAGCCGCCACGGCAACGCCGACGTTGATTTGGGAAGCGTAGCGGAAGTGACCGCCCTCTTCCAAGCTGTTGACGCGGGGGAACTCGCTGAGGGTTCGAGCCGTGGCTTTGACGATCAAATCGTTGAAGGAGATTTTCTTGCCCTCTAGCTGGTAGCCGGTGCGGAATTGCTGCAACCACACGGCCGACACGTCCATGCTGATGTGAATGTGTGGTATCTGTTGGTAGCTAGCCGTCAGCCGCTCAGCGGCCACTTGCTCGGCCCGGCTTAACTCAATCAGCCCTTCGGCGACCGGGGCTGCTGGGGTCGGAGCCGGGGCTAGCCGGGCTTGTTCGACCAAGGCCAGCACATCGGCACTGACGATCCGGCCCCCAGGGCCACTTCCATTGACGCCAGAAAGGTCGAGGCCGTGCTCGGCAGCTATTTTGCGCGCTTTGGGCGAAGTCTTATGCGGGCGACGCCCATCGGTAGCAACGGAAGGTGCTGGAGCCTGTGGGGCTGGGGCTGGCGAGGTCGGGGTTGGCGCAGCAGGAGTTGCCGGTGGAGCCGAGTCGCTCGGAGTAGTAGAAGGAGCCGGGGACGGCGATGGAGCCGAGTCGCTCGGAGCAGCAGCGACGTACGAGTCGATGTCTTCGTCCGCAGCCGCAATGACGCCGATCATCGTCGATACCGGTACTTCTTGGCCGACCGGGACCAGAATTTTGCGCAGAATTCCGTCGGCCTGCGCTTCAACTTCCATCGTCACCTTGTCGGTGGCGATTTCCAACAGGGCTTGGCCCTTTTGCACTTCCTCGCCTTCTTCTACCAACCAAGCGCTGATTGCGCCGCTTTCCATGGTCAGCCCCAACTTGGGCATGACGATCTCTGTAGCCATATCTCTCTCAGTCTAAAGGGATGCAAAGTCAGCCTTGTAAAATAATTGGCTAGAAAAGCTGGTCAATGCAGCGCGGGTCTATCGCGAGCTTTCGTTCCGTCAAATGACCGGCTATATTGACCTCTGGCGCACTGCAAACGCCTTGTTTTTTTCTCCACCAAACGCGCGACGAGCGGACACCTTGACGGCAATCACCCGCGACTTTACGGCGACGACCTTTGTCGTCCACGAAGGAGCCACTCTCTTGCTGTGGCACAAGAAAATGCAGGCTTGGCTGCCCCCGGGCGGGCACATCGACCCGGGCGAACTGCCCGAAGAAGCCGCCCTCCGCGAAGTGCGCGAAGAAACTGGCCTGACCGTTGAGTTGTTAGGCCGCCAAGAGCAATGGGGACAGGTCGCCGTCCTGTACCAACCCGCGTGTATCCTCCTAGAGGACATCGAACCGGGCCATCAGCACATAGATCTGATTTACTTCAGCCGCGTGGTAAGCGGGCAAGCCCGCGTCAATCCTTGCGAATCCACGCGATTGCGCTGGTGCGACCACGCCGCCTTGGGCGATGCGGCCATCGCTGAGGACATCCGCATCCTCGGACGCCGCGCCATTGCATCTATTGACGCAGGAGACGTGATACGCTGTGGCTAGGACGGCCTTGATCTACCACCCCGACGTCTTGTTGCACGACACGGGCGCGGGGCATCCAGAGCGCCGCGCGCGCTTGGAATTCATTGTCCAACACTTAAAAGATCGCTCGCTGTGGGACGAAGTGCTGCACCTCCAGCCGCAGCCAGCATCGCGCCATGCCCTGCTCAGAGCCCACT
>JAJEEZ010000575.1:0-4225 GCA_022820705.1 Candidatus Latescibacterota bacterium
GCCGCCTTGGCCGCTCTTCATGGTCAAGTTGATGAAGGCATCCACTCCGTCTAGGGCACGAGCGAGGGCCTCCGGGTCGGCGATAGAGCCTTCGATGTATTCTACCTCGTGCCGAGGCTTGGCGATGTCCAACACGCGCAGATCGTGATGGCGTCTAAGGTAGGGAGTAGTACAGGTGCCGACGTGACCGGCCCCGCCGATTAACAAGATTTTCACAGGCTACCTCCTCGGGATCTTTAGATGTACCTGAATATTACGGGACTTTCCCAACGATCAACAGCCCTAGTTTGCTACTTGCGCTGGTCGCTTCTTAGATCGCCTTGCTGATAGGGGAAGGTTTTTATACTCTTTTGCGTTCCTTCCACCGATATAGAATAGATAACGCTCATGAAAATTCACGAATATCAAGCCAAAGAAATTCTGCGCCAGTACCAAGTCGCCGTACCGAGTGGCAACGTGGCCACCACAGCCGACCAAGCCGAACGCGTGGCCGCCGAATCGGGTGGAAAAGTCGTAGTTAAGGCCCAAATCCACGCTGGAGGTCGCGGCAAGGGCGGAGGCGTCAAACTGGCCGCTAGCCCCGCAGAGGCTCGCCAAGCGGCCAGCGAGATTCTCGGTATGCAGCTCGTTACGCACCAGACCGGCCCGGAAGGCCAAAGGGTCAAGCAAGTCTTAGTGGAGCAGGCCTCAGATATAGAACGCGAGCTTTATCTGGGCATCACGCTCGACCGGACCCAATGCAAGCCAGTGGTCATGGCCAGCCAAGAGGGTGGAATGGAGATCGAGGAGGTCGCCGCAGAGACCCCAGAAAAAATTCTCAAGGAAACGGTTGACCCCGCAGTGGGGCTACAGGCATTCCAAGCGACGCGCCTAGCCTTTGGGCTTGGCTTCGAGGGTAAGCAGGTGCGCCAAGCAGCCAGTTTTATTCTTAGCCTTTACAGAGCCTATGTCGATGCCGATTGCTCACTGGTCGAAGTCAATCCTTTGGTGGCGACCGCCGATGGGCAGCTTTTGGCGCTGGACGCCAAAATAGACCTAGACGACAACGCGCTCTTTCGCCACCCCGACTTAGCGGAAATGCGCGACTTGGATGAAGAGGAACAGTTAGAGGTCGAAGCCGCCAAATACGATCTGAACTACATCAAGCTCGACGGCAATATCGGCTGTATGGTCAACGGTGCCGGGCTGGCGATGGCAACCATGGACATTATCAAGCTGTCCGGTGCTGAGCCAGCCAATTTCTTGGATGTAGGAGGGGGAGCCAGCGCCGAAACCGTAGAAAATGGCTTCCGCATTTTGCTTTCCGACCCGAATGTAAAGGCCATTCTCATCAACATCTTCGGCGGCATTGTGCGCTGCGACCGCGTGGCTGCTGGCGTGATTGAGGCACGCAAAAACATTGAAGTCAACGTGCCGGTCGTCGTGCGACTGGCTGGGACCAACGCAGATGTAGCCGCCGAGATGCTGGAAAACTCCGACATGGATTTTGCCGTTGGGCAGGGGCTTAAAGACGCCGCAACGCTGGTCAAGGCGACGATTCGATAAGAGGAATACGGGAATGAGCGTTTTAATCGACGAAAACACCAAGGTCTTCGTACAGGCAATTACTGGGTCGGAGGGATCTTTTCACACGCGACAAATGCTGGAGTACGGCACGAAAGTGGTCGGAGGAGCAACACCTAGCAAAGGAGGCCAAGAATTTGAAGGCGTTCCAGTGTTTAACACGGTCGCCGAAGGCGTTGAGGCCTCGGGAGCCAATGCTTCGATCATCTTTGTGCCAGCCCCCTTTGCCGCCGACGCCATCATGGAAGCGGCCGATGCCGGTATAGAGCTAGTCATCTGTATCACCGAGAACATCCCCGTGAGCGACATGGTTAAAGCCTACCATTATGTCCAGGCGCGCTCTATTCGGCTAATCGGGCCTAATTGCCCCGGCGTCATCTCGCCGGGGAAGTGCAAAATCGGCATTATGCCCCACTTTATTCACCAGCCAGGGCGCGTGGGTATTATCTCGCGCAGTGGAACGCTAACCTATGAAGCCGTGGGGCAGCTCACTGAGCGAGGCTTAGGCCAGTCCACAGCCATCGGCATTGGCGGCGATCCAATCATTGGTACGCGCTTTGTGGACGCGCTGGCACTCTTTAAGGACGACCCCGAGACCGATGCGGTCGTGATGATCGGCGAGATTGGCGGCACGGCTGAAGAGGAAGCGGCCGCCTATATCAAAGAGTGCTACGACAAGCCCGTCATTGGCTTTATCGCGGGGCGCACGGCACCTCCAGGGCGGCGGATGGGACATGCAGGAGCTATTATTTCAGGCGGTAAGGGAACGGCCGAGGACAAAATGGCGGCGATGCGGGAAGCAGGGATTCACACCTGTGAGAGTCCGGCGGAAATTGGGGAAACGGTAGCGAAGGTACTGAGCTGATTTAATTAGGGAACGTTTTTCTACGTAACTGCCTCTCCCCCAATAGTTCAGTTGTAATCGGGCGGAGCGAATTACCTCCTAGTCAACAGCGGCATAATGGTGGGTTGGCGGCTGAGAAGCAGGAGGCTGGCAAGCAGGAGTAGGCCGGCGAGCAGGGCCAAAGGCATGGGGAGATGTTGGGAGGGGCCGAGGCCATCTATGCCTAAGTAAGTGCGCAAGTTGATCCCAATTATCGAAGTCAAGTTGTTGATCGCGTGGGCGAGCATGGCAGGATAGATGCTGTGAGTCCAGTAAACTAAAGCGCCGAGAAAGAGTCCAAAGAGGAAGAGGGGGATCATTTGCCAAGGATTGAAGTGAGAAATGGCAAACAGCAGGGCCGAACCGCCTAGCGCCCAACGCGGCCCATAATGGGCGCAAAGACTCGTGAACACAAGTCCGCGAAAGAGAGGCTCTTCGCAAAACACAGGTACTAGCACTAGTGTTACCACTCCCTTCGGGATCTCCGCTAGTCCGCGGACAATCTGAATCTCCAGCAGGTTTTTCTGAAAAGACAGTGGCATGGACAGGTCTATCAGGCCGAGAAGATAGGCCAGATATAAGTCGAGTTCGGCGATTACGAGGCTACAGCAAATAGTCGCCGGAATTGTCAGTAACAGGGTCGCAGCCGGTGTAGCGTTGAACAGAAGCAGGTCTTCGGCAATTAGGCGATGACGGCGAATATAAAGAGCCACAAACCACAGAAGGGTGCATTCGGCGGCAATAATACCAGCATGTAGGGATAAAAGGCCGACGATGGGCCAAACTACGAAGTGGGCTAGCAGGAGCGCAGGTAGCGCTACGCGGAGGACTTGGGAGAAGCGGGGATAGTGCGTACGCATGAGGCCGTATAATATAAGTCGTTATTCTTTATTCGTTTAGAGTGCGCATGTAACCCCGCGTGCGGCTAGACCAGAACAAGTAACTAAAAAATAAATCCGGGACATAGGTTTTCACAAGCCAGTGGGTCACCCAGCGGATGGGGTAGTGAATCGGCGACAACAAGGCGAGCTGGAGCGCGAGCCGCCGAGGCGAAAGTGCAGAGGCCCTGATAAAGTCCAGTCGGAGTACAGCGTCCAGTTCGGGATGCTTTTTTAAAAGGATCGGAATTGACATGCTGCCGTAGGTCTGCATCAGACGGCAAAGCGGTCCCAAGGAACGCAAGTGATTGTGGTGCGACAAGGCTTCAGGGGCATAGTAAAGCGGAATACCTGCCAAGTGGAGGCGGTATCCTAATTCTAGATCTTCGCCGCCATAAGCCGTGAGGTCCTCGTCGAAAAAGCCCACGCGCAACAGGGATGACCGGCGAACCGAAGAGTTGCCGGTGACGAAGCACTTGAACGGTATGGTCTTATCCGCATCGACCCTATGGACCCCTCTCCCTTCGAGATAGCGAGTCAGGGATGTAGCGGGAATTTCACTGGCAAAGCGGATGTTGCCGACAAAAACGGCTTCCGCGTGGTTTTGATGCCGTTGGGCATGAGCGCGGAGAAAATTGGTGCCGACGGTCATGTCGCTGTCGAGAAAGACGACGATATCACCACTGGCGACCCGCAGGGATGCGTTGCGCGCCCGGGCGCGCCCCTGATTCTGTTCGTTGCGGAGTAGCTGCAACTCTAACGGCGCGCCCGCCGCATGTAGCCGCTCGGCATCCAAATGGGGGGAGGCATCGTCCACCACGATGATTTGGGTCGCTTCGTGGGGGTAATTTTGCTGCGACAGGCTTTTAAGTGCTGCTTCGAGGCGCTCAGGCTCGTCATA
>JAJEEZ010000115.1:0-4301 GCA_022820705.1 Candidatus Latescibacterota bacterium
GCCGCCTTCTTGCTGAGCCAAGACAGCCGCTAGGCCAGAAGCGGCGGAAGCAAAGGACGGATCAATGCTCAGCGACTCGCGGAACATGCTCTCGGCTGCCGCCCAATCCCCTTGGCGTTGGTACAAGGCACCGAAATTGTAGTAATCGACCCGTTTGCGAGTCAGCCGCTCAGCCCCAGCGTCCCGATAATTAATCGGCAGCGCGACCAAAGCCACCAACAGGCACGACCCCAGCAACCGACGATGCGCCCCACCCCCTACCCAAGTCGCAACATTCGCAATCCAACAAGCGGCATAGAACAGGATCACCGGCACGACGGGCAAGCGATATTCCGAGGAAGTGAAAAACAGCAGGCACGCGGCCAGATAGCTCGCTAGGTACAGGTCGAGCAGGGACGAGCGACGACTAGTGGCCCAACCCACGACCGCCAGCGGAGCCACTATCCCCCACCCCAAAACGCACCAATTCAACAGGGGCACAAAGTCCCGCGCCAAATACAGACTCAGGTTGTTTTGCGCCTCGACTCCGTTCCAGAACATGTAGAGTTTGCGACATTGTAGCGCCAGATACGCGAGGGGATTTTCCACGGCAAAGCGCAAGCCAGCCACAAGCCAGTATCTGGAGGCTTGAGCCGGGGTCAGTTCCTGGCCCGTGCGCGCCTCGGCCTCGCGGATAAACGCCTCGCGCTCCAAGTCCGGCTCGGCGCTGGGCAGGAAATCGACCTGCGCGTAGATGCCGTTGGCCTCGGAGTGATTGCCCACGTAGAAATTCATCCCGGCCGAAGACGTGGTAAGCAGCCACTCCCCCCCGACGAGATAGTTGCGGCAAGCCACCGTGCCGACTATGAGACCACAGCCCGCAGCCACCAATCCCCACCACCGCCATCCGCGCCGCCCCCCCTGCGCGACAAACCAGCCCGCAACCACCGCGACAAATAGCAAGACCATGGGCCGCGCCGTAGCCGAAAGCCCCAACAGCAGACCCGCGCCCAACAGCCAACGCGCCACACCTTGCGCGTGTGCCAAGCAATACAGAGCCGCGAGATTCAAAAAGGTGATCGGCGCGGCGGTCAGCAGCGCCCCGTCGTAGAACACATACGGCTGGTAGATCGCCGCCATGCCAGCAGCCAATAGGCCAATTTGCGCGCTCCACAGTTTCCGACCCAGCGCGTAGATCAAATAGCAACTACCCGTCCCCAGCGCCGCCTGCACCAAGCCAACCCACCAGTATTCAGCACCCAACAGCGCGTAAATGGCGGCCAAAAAGTAGGAGTAAAATGGATTCATAAAAAAAGGCTGGTCGCCCAGCCAATCGCCCGCGACAATGGCCTGGGCGCGGCGATCGTAGAATTCGGAGTCGATCAGGAGCACGTCGAAGAGCGGCGTGTCAACCGCTTGATAGAGATAAGCTAAGCGCACGCCGAGAGCGGCGATTAGGATCGCCCAGAGGATGGCTCCTTCTCGCCTTAGCTGCACTGCGCCGATATCGCGAGAACAGTTCACGGCTGCAAAACCCAATAGTGAAACGAAACAATCGGCCGCAAATCACCGCCAAAGTGAATCGGCTGCGTTTCAATTTCGACGCGGCCGCTCACATCCGCAGCAGCTATCTGGCCGACGGCCAATTCGAGCCACTGGCGACCCCGCCCTCCCCGCAACTCCACGTTGGCGATCTTCTTTCCATTAGCGAACACCGCAAAGTGCTGAGCAATGCCCGTAACCGTGCGCATAATCACCGTCGCCGGTCGCCCCGCATTCAGCGCCACCTCCATCCGCTCGCCCCCCGTTACCGTCCGGCCCCCGTCGATGTACACAGCTTGGGGATCGTCGGCAGCGCTCAGTGCCATCAACAGATTCGCCTCCCCACTGCCGGGAATCCACACCGTGGATTGGTAGCCGTGCCGACGCTCGCTTGCCAAATCAGACACATCCACTTTATCAACCACCCGCCAACCCTCCTCTAAGAGCGTCCGGTTGCGGATAGCCTCGCCGCTGAGGTCGGCAGCCCAAAGCGCCTGATACAACACCTTCTCCGCATCTATAATCGACGGCTCAAAGACGCGAATGCGGTGCAGCGGTTGCAAAAAGAGGCCCTCGGGAAAATTGAACCAATTGGGAAAAATGGCGAAGTACTGCGGTCGCTGGTCCGGCGGCATGGCTTCCAAGCGCTCGAATAGCGATCCACTCCCGTGCCGCCAAGGTGCGCTGTTCCCGGCCGTGGTCAATCCGACTAAGTCAATGGTTTGGCGACCGCCGAAATAGCGCAAGGCACCAGCGTCGTTGACGGCGAGGCGCGCGTCGGGCGGCAGTTCGGCGTCTATAAAGCGCGCCATCTCGACCTGCTGGTTGCGGATATCGCTGCAATTTTCCCCGTACGCCACTGCGAAAAACCCCACCGACATCAATCCCCACAAACCGAAAAAGCAAGCCAACCCCCGCGCCAACTTACTACCCCATTCCCCCCCAACCGCGTCCAAGCGCCCCAAGCCCAAGGCGGCAAAGAGAATGTAAAGCGGCAAGAAGGGTTGCTGATAGCGATTGAAGTGGGCGTCGTATTCGACGAGAGTGCAGGTTAGCAAGACGCCGCCGACAAACCACGTTCCACCCAATGCCGCCGCTCCGAGCCGCCTCTCGGACAACTCGCCCCAGAGCCGATAGCTTAGCTCGGCCAAAACAAAGAGCGCGATAAACGGGGCAAACACCATGCGGCGATAGTTGCCGTCGTACGCGTATAAATTGACGCTAGTCTGATGCCCCAGCGATCCAGCGAGAATTCCTTTAACAAATTCGGCGAAGTCGAAAAAGACGGCTCTTATCTGCTCGGGCAACGAGCCGTGCGGTTCGGCAAAGCGCCACTTGGCCTCGACCCCAGACGCCCCGGCCTCCCCTGTCCACCAAGCCAGTAGCAGGGCCTGGAACACGTATGCCCCCAAAGGCACCCCCCACTGCCAATGCAACGCTCGACGATAGGCGACCAGCGCCAGCAGCAGCAAGACCAAGGCGATCCCCTCGGGCCGCGCCAACACTAACAAGGTCGCCGCCAACGGAGCGCGTCGGTCTTCTGTTAGATACAGATACAGAGTCAGCAAGATGGCGCAGGCGAAGAGGCCGATCGCCATGCCGCTGTAGTAGCCCCACAGCAGCGGGCCGCACAACAAGAACATCAACGCGGCGACCCAACCGCTGAAAGAACCACTCAACTTGCGGCCCAGCAACAGAAGCAGCCGAGCGCTCAACCCAAGCCACACAACCCCCAATGCCAACGCGTACAGCGCAATCCCCATCCCATCCAACCCCAACCAAAAGCCCGGCACCAGCAGCAAGGTGTACAGCAGACTAGTCGCGCCAGCCGTTGGCTCGGCCCCGGTATTGTATTCGAGGAAGTGTCCTTGGGCCGCTTGCCGTGCGTATTGGAAATAGATGAAAGAATCGTCCAGCGGCAGGGCCAAACGACCGCCCGTGTGGTAGAGCATGGAGGCCACAAAGAGCAACAGCCACAACAGAGCTAGGCCCCAAAGAATGGCCCCCTCTCGTCGAATGGCGTCCATCACCTATTCGTCCGCACGCTTGCCAATTGTATCCGCTAGGTGACCCATCAAATCATCCAGTGCCTGCTGCGATGCGCGACCGCGAAAGGCTTCGAGTGCCGGATCATCCGTCTCCACCATCCATGCTTCAAGCGCATTTCTCAGACCCTGAATTTCATCGGCATAGTTGGGATCATCAATCAGGTTGTTCAGCGCATTGGGATCGTTCGCAAAGTCGTAAAATTCTTCCAAGACGCGATATGTAAACAAATGGTTGCGCGCCGCCAATGCTGGATCACAGGCCGTTGCTTCTTCCATCGTCTGCCAAGACCGGCCATTCTGGGACTCATTGCGAAACGCCCGCTCGCCATCGGACCAAGGGTTGAAAATGTAACCGAACCTCGCATTTTGCACGCACCGCATGGGATAATTGCGCCGCGCCGAAGTCTGGTGAAATTGCGTGAACACCTGCTCACACCCAGCCTGCGCTTCACCCTGCAACACCGGCAAAAGCGATTGACCATTGACGCCGTCGGGAAAATCTACGCCCATTGCATCCAGCACCGTAGGCAAATAATCGATCCCCGAAACAAAATGCTTGGCATCCACGCGCCCGGCCTGAACAACCGCCGGCCAGGGCACCACCCAAGGGTTGCGCGTACTGTTCAAATAACTATTGGTCTTTGCATATGTTAACGCCTGGCCATTTTCCGACAAACACATCACTCGCGTATTCTCCGCCACACCCATCTCCTCCAACCCGTCGAGCAAGCG
>JAJEEZ010000452.1:0-11973 GCA_022820705.1 Candidatus Latescibacterota bacterium
CACGGACATCAAAACAGTCTTTGCCTCCATCGAGCTAGACGATTGGGGCGCGTTCAGAGACCTAGACCTAACCGCCCAACCACCGCGCAGCCCCTACCTCCGCAGCGTCTTCGGCGTAGCTGGCACGGCGCGCATGGCCGACAAGGCGCGGGCAGTCACCTGCGGCAAATTAGGCGAGTTCCGCTTCGGTGCAGACTCCAGCCAAGACGCGGCGATCTTGGAATTCTTGGGCATTGCAGAGGACGCCTTTCGCCAAGCCGCGTACGAAAACCCCAACGACGACGAGCTGACCGAATGGATCGCCGAGCGCTGCCAGAAATCGGCTGCGGAGAAAAGCGCCTTCAGCGTCTGCCGCGCTAATGTCGGCCGCCATCCGGCCCACCCGCTCCATCATTCGTACCACCCGGATATATTCGACGCCTCCGGTAACTACGACCAAATGCGCGAACGGCTCGCCACGCGCCGCGCCGAAATCGCGCCCGAGCGCACAGATGTCCAGAGCTTCTTCGACCTGCAAGACCTCGACGACGAGTTGAGCTTTGGACTGACGGACTTGCGCCGGCATCCACCGCGTAGCGCATTTGATCTGAGCGTCGGCGGCCTCGCCTGCCTAGCGCGAATGATCGACAAATTCCGCGCGGCGCACTGCAATTGTCTGGGCGAGTACTGGTGCGGCGAGGATTCGGGTTTTGACCGCGCAGTCCTAGACTTTCTCGGCATCGACCAAGAAGCCTTCGCCGAAGCGATTGCAGCCAACGAGACCGACGCGGCGATGGCGGCGTGGCTGGGCGAGCGGCTAGCCAACAAGAGCGAGGAAGACAAGGCTGAGTTTAACCAACGGCTCCTGACCGCCAGCCCGCGCAACGACCGGCAGCAGGACTTCTTGCGCAATGCCGTCTCCCGGCTCGACGCCTCGCGCACCGACATCGAGAGCTTTGCAGCCCTAGTCCTCCTCGACGACAAGGTCTCCTTCGCAAGGCTCAAGGCCGGCGTCTAATGTCCCGCCCGCTCATCGGCATCACCAGCAGCCTGAACGCCGCAGGCGATCAAGTCCTCGAGTACCAATACGTGGACGCGGTCGAGCAGGCGGGCGGTGCCCCGCTCGTGCTGCCCATGACCACAGAACGCGCTACGCTGCAAGCGGTACTCGAGCGCATCGACGGTCTGTTGATCACCGGCGGCCCGGGCATTGAGCGCGGCCTGATCGGCACCCTGCCCAGCGATCTACCGCCGGTGGCAGCCAAGCGCGACCAAGCCGACCGCTGGAGCTTTGAGGCCGCGCAAGAGCGCCAGTTGCCGATTTTGGGCATCTGCTACGGAATGCAGTTTATCAGCGCCGAACTGGGTGGCACGATCTGGGCGGACGTGGAAGCCCAGCTCGGCGTTGAGCCACATGCGCGGCAGCGGACTGCGGACAATTGGATCGAGCACGATCTCCAAGTAGAGTCGGGCACGGTGCTGGCCGCGCTGGGCCTTGCTGGGCCTTCGCGGGTCAATTCCAATCACATGCAGGCCATTGATCGGCCCGGCGCGGGCTTGGACATCAGTGGGCGTAGCGGCGATGGCATCGTGGAGACGATTGAGAGCGAGGATGGCCGCTTAATCGGCGTGCAGTTTCACCCAGAGCGGATGCCTAAGACGATTTGGGTGAAGCTATTTGAGCATTTAGTGAGCCGAGCGGCGGGATAGGGGAGTTGATCCGATGAAGCAGAGAGAATTCGATTTGACCTTTCTACTCAATGGAGAAATAGACAAATGAATCGACCGCCTAAATCCAAGGCGATAGAGCGTCTACAGAAAGTGCTGGATGAGATACCTGAATTGAAACAATTACAGGAGGAATCGCCGCAATTTGGGAGATGGAAAAGAAATACACGTGTCGCCATTACCAACACGTTCGGGGATAAGTCAAAGCATATTACAGATTTCGACGAGATCGATTTTTCATTGACAGTAATCAGCCATCTAACGCATGATTCAGAATTCCAAGCAGCCTATGAGGAAGGCTTAGAATCAGCGGCGTCAGTACTCGAATCTATGATTGATGAGATCAACGAGTATTGGGAAGACGAAGATCAGACGCCAATACCTTCTGAAATCCGCGAGAATACTCAGAAAACCACGAATGAAATCTTTATCGTTCATGGCAGAGATGAAGGTGCCAAAAACATAGTAGCGAGATTCCTCGAAAAGCTGAATCTGCAACTAGTAATTCTGGCTGAAATGCCGGCAAAGGGTCGTACGATCATCGAGAAATTTGAGCATCACGCCCAAGTCGGTTATGCGATTGTTTTGCTGACGCCGGACGATGCCGGTTCGCTCCAGGGCGATGAAAACGACCCCAAGCCACGAGCGAGACAGAACGTGATTTTCGAGTTGGGATTTTTCATCGGACGCCTTGGCCGAGAACGCGTCTGCGCCTTGACCAAGGGAGACGTGGAGATTCCATCGGACTACGCAGGGATTGAATACATTCCGTTTAATGACTCTGATAATTGGCAGTTGAAACTTATTCGGGAGTTAAAAAGCGGCGGCTTCAAGATCGACGCAAACCAGGCATTTTGAACATGAATCACATTTCCTCTTGATTTATTAGCCAAATCAGACATATTGACACTATTTATAATTAAGTGGAGGCAATATGTCTGGAAAAAAGAAAGAGCGCCCTGAAGAAATCTTCCGCAGGTACGGTGGCCAGCTTCGAATGAGCGAGGCCATCGGATATGGGATTACACGCTACATGCTGTATGCGCTCAAGGACAGGGGCGTCATCGAACCGGTCAGCAGAGGCATCTATCGGCTGCGTGAACTACCTCCGCTCGACAACCCTGATCTGGTCACGGTAAGTCTTCGCTTCCCTAATGCCGTCGTTTGCCTCATCTCCGCGCTAGCCTACCATGGAATCACGACCCAGATCCCCCATGAGGTTTCCGTCGCGGTACCAAGAGACTCGCGAGTGCCGTCACTCGACTATCCTCCCATCCGAGTCCACAGATTCTCGCAGGAAGCATACAAACCCGGCATCGAAACGCATCTGATCGATGGCGTGCCCGTCAAAATCTACCGCCGCGAGAAAACTCTGGCCGACTGCTTCAAATTTCGCAACAAGATCGGTATGGATGTGGTGCTAGAAGCGGTGAAACTCCACAAGGCACGAAACGGACTCAACATCGGCAAACTGCTCGAATACGCCAGAATCTGTCGAGTGGAAAAGGTGATGCGGCCCTACTTAGAGGCACTAATATGACGTCTCCTCGCAATTCGTCCACGTCCGTCCGGCAACGCCTTCTCAATCGGTCCAGAAGTGAACGACGGCCATTCAACGAACTGCTTCAATACTTCGCCATGGAACGATTCCTCTACCGGCTATCCCAATCCACACATGCCTATCGATTTGTGCTCAAGGGCGCGTTGATGCTGAGGGTTTGGGGCTCACCGGAATTCCGTCCGACCATGGACATCGACCTACTTGGCAGAACTCGTAACGAGGAAGCCGCCATCGTCTCTCAGATGCGGGACATCCTGATGGTCAATGTGGAAACGGACGGACTTACGTTCGACCCGGATTCTATCCAGACCGAGCGGATCACCGAAGGTGCGGATTACGACGGGATCAGGATTCGTTTCTTAGGCGCATTGGGATCCGCGAGAATTCATATGCAGATCGAC
Source organism: Candidatus Latescibacterota bacterium (assembly GCA_022820705.1). Classification (GTDB taxonomy): domain Bacteria; phylum Latescibacterota; class UBA2968; order UBA8231; family UBA8231. The sequence goes on from JAJEEZ010000452.1 coordinate 3,670, forward strand.
ATTGGCTTCGGCGACGTCGTGTATCCCGCGCCGAAAGAGTCGAATTTTCCGACCATACTGGACTTCCCGGCACCGCGATTGCTCTGCTACAGCCGCGAGAGCTCCATCTCAGAGAAGTTTGAAGCCATGGTCAAGCTGAGTATGCTGAACAGCCGGATGAAGGATTTCTACGACATCTGTTTGATCTCTCGGCGGTTCGACTTTGAGGGTCCAAAGCTGACCCAAGCCATTCAGCGGACCTTTGAGCAGCGCGGCACGGCGCTGCCCTCGGAAATCGAGGTATTCACTCAGCCTTTCATCGATGCCAAGCAGACCCAGTGGGCGGCATTCCGCAATAGGATTCAGCAGGATCACGTGCCTGCCTCGTTCGGAGAAATCACGGCTTCGGTGAGCAGATTCCTGTGGCCCATTGTCGCTGCTCTTTCCTCCGAGAAATCTAGCCCGACAGACTGGACCGCACCCGGGCCATGGACCTGAGCCGATATCCTTCTATTAAAACAAAAAGATGTGTGCAGACGTCATTGCTGTAATCTTGAGTTAGATTCGCATCTATGAAAGACTGATCCAATGAAGCAGATTGTGCGACAACTGGACATTCTCCGAGAGTTACAGGCGCGGCGTTACGGGATGAGCGCACGCGAACTGGCGGACGAGTACAAAGTAGATAGACGCACCATACAGCGCGATATAGGAGACCTGCGCGAGGCCGGATTTATACTGAACGAAAAACGGCGCGCCGATCAGCGCATCTACTACCAACTACAGAAGGACACCGGACTGCCGCTAAACTTTCCGATCATGGAAATCGCGGCGATGATCTTTGCGGAGCAGGCGGGCATGGGGCTGGTAGGAACTCCGTTCGGCGAGCACCTGCGATCGGCGATTCGCAGGCTGACCCAAGCCATGCCCTCGGAGATGCGGCAATTCCTAGAGCGAGCCGCGGAGGCTTATGTACCGCTGGCGCGCGGGCACAAGCCGTACGAAGACGCCCGCGATATACTCGAAAACCTGCACGACGCCATACTGGAGCGCCGCGTGTGCTGGGTGAGCTACCGCTCTCCATGGGCGGAGGAAGCCCGTCAGTACAACATCGAACCGCTGCGCCTCCTGCCGCACCGGGGCGCTTTATACGTGATTTCGCGGGTGCCCTACTACGACCAACTCATCACGCAGGCGGTGGACCGCTTTGAGTCGGTGGAAGTGACCGAGAAGGAGTTCGAGCCGCCAGATCACCTGTCGGTTGACGAGCAAGTAAGCAATGCGTTCGGCGTCTCGTTCGAGGAGCCGATGGACGTGGTAGTTCTGTTCACCGAGGATCAGGCACCCTACATACGGGAGCGAACTTGGCATCCGAGCCAAGAGATAGAAGAACTGGAGGACGGGCGGGTGGTGCTGCGGCTGCGGGCTGGGGGGTTTTACGAGATCAAGAGTTGGGTGTTGAGTTTCGGGGCGGCGGCTGAGGTGTTGGAGCCGGAGGAATTGCGGGTGGCGGTGCGGGAGGAGATGCGGGCGGCACTGGGGTTGGATGACGAGGGTGCGACGTGATCTGTCGCAGGAGTTCGGTAATATCTTCGTAGAGGACTAGGAGGAAACCGTGGATTTCACGCAAAGGAGACCAAGATGAGTGATCTGACGGCTAAAGAAAAAGAGCTTCTGGTAAATTACTGCATGGAGCCTGAGAATACTAGGCTGGCGCTGGAAATCGGTCAGATATACCCCAAACTGCGAGAAAACCATGAATTTCACGCAGAGGAGACTATGATGAGAGAACTGACGGATGAGGACGAGAAATTTCTGGTAGAGTACTGCATGAAGCCCGAGAATATATGGCTTGCGCTGGAAATCGGTCAGATACGTCCCAAGCTACGAGAAAAAATTGTGTCCTTGTTTCTAGAAAAACTTGATGCGAGCGTAAAAAAAAGACTCAAGGAGCGCGGCTTTCAGTGGCAAACATGCATTTCGGATCCAAAAATAATCGTGAAAGAGCAAGGAGAACCCTCTATCTACAAGATGAAGAATCCAGACGGGATCGAAATACATCTTTGTGCCTATAAAGGGACGAACCTGTTCGTAGCAACACCTGCCGGAAAGGCTTGGCCAAGCGGTCTCGAAAACTTCCTAGAACGCAAAGATTTGGAGTTAAAACGCAATAGGAATTGGCGCTGGTGGTTCAATCCGGCAGAAGATTACATGAGAATCGAACCCTTAAGCAGGCTGAACGACCACAAGCTCAGGTGCGAAAAAATCGAATACTTCACATACAAATTGGTGCTCTTTGCGGAGGCCATTTCAAAGGAATTGGGGAATTGAAGATGGTCCGCGACACGAATCTCAAGCAAGAGACCCGACGATTCTTCGAGGGTGCCAAGCAAGGTCTCGCCATTTGGCGACAAGCCACAGCTAATCTTGACCTCCATCTGGCGCGACGGTTCACCTTTTTTCGCTTCATCAATCTCGACGAAAACCGGATGTCTGATGTCTTCGCGTACCTCCTTAATCCCGACGAGACTCACGGACAGGGAGAACTATTCCTTAGAGAATTCCTGTCAGACGTGCCTTTGAAGTGGTTGCCCGAAAACGATTGGTCCCGTGTTCGCATAGGTCGGGAAGAAATAACCACTCGGATAGAAAACCGGAACCGCAGGATCGATATCGAGATTGCTTTCCAAACTGATGATGGTCAGGCAGCCATCGCGATTGAGAACAAGCCCTGGGCGGGAGATCAAGACCAACAGCTCAGCGACTACGCGCGGCATCTCGAATCGATGTACGAAGGGCGCTTCAAACTGATCTACCTCACGCCGAAAGGAGAAGATCCTTCAGAGTACAGTATCGAGCGCAAGGAGCGAGAGAAGCTTGGGAACAAGCTTGCCAAAGCATCAATCCAGGACTGGGCCGATGGTTGGCTGAAGCGAGCAGAAAGTGAAGTGAAAGCCGAGCGAGTTCGTTGGTTCGTGTCCGATTTCCGCAAGGCGCTAATCGAGAGTCTCCCGGCGCAGGAAGAGTGAATCCCGCGACATGATCTGTCGCCCCGGAATAGGTTCACTCATCGCTCACAGGCAAACGTCCTTCCAGACCATCCAGCCCCTATTGCAAAACTCCTTTAGCCCCTGGCCGCACCGCAAGCGCGCTCAAGCAGGCGACCTCGGTAGAGTCAATCCCTTCGCAAAAAAATTTCCTCCTGCGACGCGATCTGTCGCACCTCCTAGGTAAATTCATCCATCGGTTCTCAGAATGGCGATAGATGGTGAACAAGTTTCGAGAAAAGCAACGGGATCGTTTGGAGAAATGAAAACGAAGACGATGTGCGTGGCGATATCAGATCGTCATTTCGCACAAGGCGTTCAAGGCTCGCCGTACCAGTGCCCGTTGGCCTTGGCATTGAAGGACTTGGGCTATGAGGATGTTTCTGTCAGTAGGGTCGGCTCCGATATCGACGGAGAGACTTGGGTCCACGACCAACGGACCGAGGCGGCACTCCAGTGCTATGACGACACTGGAATTCTGTCGCCTCGGTTCGCGGTATTGGTTTGGCACGAAAGTCTGCAAGGAGTCGAAAAGTGAAACGTCGGCTGCGGATCGTTTTGTTGAGGTTGAGAGATGGATAAATATCCACTTGTCGCTCTGGACAATCCAACGCTGTTGGTCGTAGAAACCCTCCTGACGTTATAGCCGACGAGTACGGCCTCTTCTTTCCCCCAACCACTTTCCAAAAGCACGTCCTAAGCGCCCCATGCGCCGATCTTCCCCGGTAACTTCTCCGATCATTCTCCGCCGATTACAAGCCCCGTTTCTCGTCCGGCACCCTTGGCCGAGAGTACAGCCAGACGGACGATTTTGGCAAAATTGATCCCCTCGTAAAAAAATTTCCGCCTGCGACGTAACCTGTCGCACCTGTGGGCGAATGTTGAGTAAAACAACTCATCTCAACCCACAGGAGGACATCGTGATCCGAACCATCTTCGCCTACTGCCTAGCCCTATCCTTCGGGGCACACCCCACCACCGCCCAGCAAATGAGCACCTTTAATTGGGGCTACCTCTACGCCCAAAAGGTCGTATTTGACGACAGCCTCGACGACCTGAACGGGATCGGCACTTGGACCCATATCGACTGGGACATGGGTACGCAGATCACCCCCAGCGTAGCTCTGGTGGGAGGGGTCGGCGGCTTTACCGCAAAAAACTCCTTCTTCTTCTCAGAAGGGCTCTCCTTGGTGAGCGGGAACATAGACGTGACGACCGTCAGCGTACCCGTACACGCACGGGTGTTCCTCAACGATGCAGCGCAGACTACACGCGCTTTCGTCGATGTCGGACCATCCCTCAACTTCCAGATATACAAGGTGAGCTTCAGCCTGCCCGGCTTTGACGAGGAAGTCGATAAAAAGAAGCTCGGCGCTCTGGTTGGCCTCGGCATCGTGTTCGGAAAGAAGCCTTGGCGTTTCGTAGTCCGCACGCGCTACCACTGGATCGATAAACACGGCGAGTTCGATGCCTCAAATTTTCAGTTCACAATCGGCAGCGTGTGGGGGCGCTCTAAAAAATAATCTATGACCCAAGGACCTGTTGATAACCAGCACCTAGAAAGGATGCCACCACAGGCCATTGAGATAGAACGGGCCGTGTTGGGGGCGATGATGCTCGAACAACGCGCCATCGGCCATGCCATCGAAATCCTCGACTCAAGCTGCTTTTACAACACGTCGCACAGCGACATCTTCGAGGCCATGCTCAGCCTCTATGAACGCGGCGAGGCCGTCGATCAGCCCACCTTGGTCGAAGAACTCAAGCACCGCGACCAGCTCGATGACGTCGGCGGAGCCGTCTATCTGACCGAGCTAGCCGCCCAAGTCACCACCACTGCCGACATCGACGTCCACGCCCGGATCGTCTTGGAAAAAGCACTCAGCCGCCAGCTCATCGGGGTCGCCAACGACATCATCGAGCAAGCCTATAAAGGCAGCGAGGACGTACTAGAGCTAATTAACCGCGCTGAGCAACGCCTTTCTGCTATCGGTGAAAACCAGATCGGCGGCGGGATTGAGTCACTAGAATCGCTCATGGGGGACGCGCTCGAACAGATTGAGCACGTTCACAACAAGGGCCACACAATCTCTGGGGTCGATACCGGATTTGTCGATCTCAACGATTGTATCTCTGGCTTTCAGAAGGGCGAGCTGATCGTGATGGCGGCGTACCCAAGTGTGGGCAAGACGGCGCTGGCGCTGACCTTGGCACGCAACGCGGCAGTGAAAGCCGAGGTCGGGGTGATGATCTTCAGCCCGCAAATGTCCAAGATGCAAGTGGTCCAGCGCCTGCTCAGCATCGAGACCAAGGTCGATTTGCACAGGCTCCGCACCGGGCGGCTGCGCGACAAAGATTGGATGTACCTGACGCGCGGCATCGACCGTCTAGCCCAAGTGCCGATTTTTATCGACGACACGCCCACCATCTCGGTGCTTGAAGCACGGGCTAAGGCGCGGCGGCTGCACCGGGAATATGGAATCGGCCTGATCGTGATCGACTATTTACAATTGATGAGTGGCCAAGCCAAAACTTCGAGCCGCGAGCGGGAAATCTCGTACATTTCGCGCAGACTCAAGGATCTAGCCGAAGAGTTGGACCTGCCGGTGCTGGTTCTGGTGCAGCTATCGTTCGCAGAGGACAGCCTTATAGAGCCGAGACCGCAGCTAGCGGATTTGTCGGCGTTGGGAGTCGAGCAAGCTGCCGACGTGGTGATGTTCATCTACCGCCCGGGCATGTACGGCCTCACGGCAGCGGATGGCGAGAGCCTCGAAAGCCTTGCCGAGATCATCATCGACAAACAGCGCAACGGCCCCCCTTGCTCGGTCGCTCTAAAATGGAACGCCGAGTGCGCGACCTACGAGTCGCTTGCGCCTGAGTAGTCTAAACCCAGGCACAAGCGCACGAGGTCGAGATCGAGGTCGAGCGCTACGAGCCCCAGCCCGTTTGAGGAAGGCATGAGTCTTATGCCCACAACAAGCGCCGCTGTAGCAACGTCTGCATGTCCCGCCGCCCATCGGCGATCAAGAGCACATAGACGTTATTTTCCATCACTCGATAGACAATGCGGTAGGGCCTAGAGAATATCTCGCGATATTCCCGAATCCCAATGTCCAGCAGTTCCGCCGGGTAGTTCCCGCGCTCGAGATGCTCGGATAGGCTGCTGAAAGCCTTCTCAATCTGCTCCAGCACATCATCCGCCCGACCCGGCTCATCGTGCCGATCAATGTAATCGTAGATTTCCTCCAAGTCTCGCGTCGCGTCATCAGTCAACTGAACCAAGAAAGCCATCAGCGAGTCTGTCGCCGCTCCCGAAGCCGTGCGACGACATCTGCGGCGGGTTGCACCTGATCTTCTTCGATCTGACGGCTACCCAGCGCGAGGATCTTGAGCAGCGCAACTGTTTCCTGCATCTGCTCGTAGCTGTCGATATCCTGCATGACCGCTTTGGCTTCGCCATTCTGGGTGATAATCAAGGGTTCCGGTTGGTCGCCAAGTGTGCGCACGATCTCAGCGGCGTGAGCCTTGAGATAACTGATCGGCTTAATCTGGCTGGACAGTTTCATGGGTACCTCCTTTTCGGACCAAATATAGAACATAAATAGGTCAATATCAATTCCTAGTTCGCCCTTGAGTGTCGCATGTGTGGGCGAACATTTAAGAGACAGCAATGATATACTTCGCTGTAAATTTGAATCTCTACTTCAAATTATCATGTAATTTTGAATAGCTATTTCAAATTTACACGTTAATTTTAAGTCCATGTATAAACGAAACCTGGACCTCCCCGCGCCCGGCACCGAGACGTTTTTCCTCTGGGGGCCGCGACAGGCGGGCAAAAGCACCCTGCTAAAACACCAGTACGCCGACGGCCTGTGGCTTGATCTATTAAAGGCAGACGAGTTCAGGCGGTACGTCGCCAACCCGGAATTTCTCCGTCAAGAAATCGAGGCGACAAGGTTCGATCCCAATCGCCAGATCGTCATTGATGAGATTCAGAAGGTGCCGGCGCTGCTCGACGAGGTGCATTGGCTGATCGAAAACCGAGGGCTGAGTTTCGCCCTCTGCGGCTCCAGTGCCCGCAAGGTGCGGCGCGGAGGGGCCAACCTGCTCGGCGGACGGGCCGTGCGCTACCAACTGCACGGGCTGACGGCGCGGGAACTCGGCGCAGACTTTGACCTCACCCGCCTCCTCAACCACGGCTACCTGCCCCGAATGTACGCCAACGCCCGTCCCGCACGCTTGCTCGACACTTATGTCGCCGACTATCTCAAGGAGGAAGTCGCAGCCGAAGGACTAGTCCGCAACTTGCCCGCATTTGCCGGATTTTTGAACTCAGCCGCGCTAGGCGATACCGAGATGGTCAACTTCTCCAATATCGCGCGGGAGTGCGGCGTCACCAGTCACACGGCGAGGGGCTACTACGAAATTCTCGAAGACGCATTACTCGGGCGCTGGTTGCCCGCCTTCCGCAAGCGTCCCAAGCGGAGAGTGGTTGCCGCGCCGAAGTTCTACTTTGCGGATGTCGGAGTAGTCAACCGACTCGCCCGCCGGGGCCAACTGCTGCCAGGCTCAGAGCTATACGGCAAAGCATTTGAAAACTGGGTGTTCCACGAATTGACCGCGTTTGCCGACTATCAAGCGTTCGATGGCGAACTGACCTATTGGCGTCTAGCCGGCGGGACCGAGGTTGACTTCATCTTGGGCGACATGCTGCTAGCGGTCGAGGCCAAAGCGAGCAATCGCATCGTCAGCAATCACTTGAAAGGGCTGCGTAGCCTAGTAGAGGATCATCCAAGCGTCGGCCGACGTGTTGTCGCATGCCTTGAACCCCGCGCTCGGCGCACGGACGACGGCATCGACATCCTGCCCGCAGCCACTTTCGTCCAAATGCTCTGGAACGGCAACTTCGCCTAAGCAAGCCGCTTCCACACGTCCGCTACTTGCCGGCTCTCCACCTGCACCAGCCGCGCCTCTTCAAGCACATAACCACTGAGCTGACCGCCATAGATGCAGCCCGAGTCAAGGCCGAGAAGATAGGGGCGGCCATCACGCTCTTTGACCACCAAGCCGCCGGGCGCGTCATGGCCAAAGACAATCAGGGGATACTCCGGATTGTAGAAATCGTGCCAGCGCGGGCTGGCGAGATCGTCGGAGGGCGGCCAAGTGCGGATCTTCAGGAATTCTTTGCGGCGGGTACCTTGTAAGCCCTTTTTCGGATTGATGCCGGCGTGGACCAGCAAAAAAGCGTCTTCCGCAATGTAGAGCGGGCACTGCC
>JAJEEZ010000650.1:0-9170 GCA_022820705.1 Candidatus Latescibacterota bacterium
CAAAATCTCGAACGCCTTGGCGTTGAGGCGACTATCCGCACGGTTGACGCGGCGCAGTACCAGAACCGCGTCCAGGACTTTGATTTCGACATCATCGTCGCCTCTTGGCGTCAGACCTTGAGTCCGGGCAATGAGCAGCGCAACTTTTGGTCGAGTACGGCGGCGCGATCGGCGGGTAGCCGCAATTACGTCGGCATTGCCGACCCTGTCATCGACGAACTGATCGAGCGCCAGATCGCCGCCCCCGACCGTCCAACGCAGGTCGCGATAACCCATGCCCTCGACCGCATCTTGCTCTGGAACCACTACGTGATCCCCGACTCGCACAGCCGCTCCTATCGCTTGGCCTATTGGAACAAGTTCGGGCGAATGCCAGAGCCCGCACCTAATGGGCTGGGCTTTCCCGACACTTGGTGGTGGGACGCGGAAAAGGCAGCGCGTTTGGAATCCAAATGAACGTCGTGAATGCCGCGCTTGAATCGTCCATTGACAGAAAGTTGACTATGCACATCGCACTTTTCTTAATCGCCGTCCTGACGACGCTTCCCGCTCGTGCCGACAACTACGTCGGCCACGGCATTTCCCTCTACGGCGAGCTCAAATACGGACCAGACTTTACCCATTTTGAATATGTCAATCCCGACGCGCCGAAGGGCGGTACGCTACGCCTAGGTTGGATTGGGACATTCGACAGCCTCAATCCCTATATCCTCAAGGGCATTGAGCCGCCGCGTCTAGGCAGCTTGATCTACGACACCCTGACTGAAAGCGCCGAAGACGAGATCGCCGTCGGATACGGTCGCCTCGCCGAGCGCATCGAAGTTCCTCCCGACAACGCTTGGGTGCTCTACACCCTGCGGTCGGAGGCGCGCTGGCACGACGGCAAGCCCATAACTCCCGAGGACGTGATTTTTTCGCTGGAGACCTATAAGACCAAGGGACATCCCAGATTCCGCAACTATTTTGCGGCCATCGAGACCGCCGAAAAAGTCGGAGCGCACCAAGTCCGATTGATCTTCAGCGGAGAGACTAACAAAGAACTGCCGTTAATCTCCGGCCAGATGCCCATTCTGCCCAAACATTACTGGGAGGGCCGCAACTTTGAGGAGACCACGCTCGACCCGCCGCTGGGCAGCGGGCCCTACCGAATCGCTGCGGTCGAGGCCGGGCGCTCGATTACCTACGAGCGAGTTGATGACTACTGGGGGCGCGACCTGCCCGTCAACAAGGGTCGCTTCAACTTCGACCGCATTCACTTCGATTACTACCGCGACCAGACCGTGGCCATCGAGGCGCTCAAGGCTGGTGAATTCGACTACCGCCGCGAAAGCTCGTCCAAGGACTGGTCAACGGCCTACGAGGGAGAAGCCGTGGCCGCTGGCAGGCTAGTCAAAGACCCACTGCCCCATCAGCGCGCCGCTGGTATGCAGGCGTTCTGGTTCAACACGCGCCGCGCCAAATTTGCAGATCCTCGGGTGAGGCAAGCCCTCGGCTACGCCTTTGACTTCGAGTGGACCAAAAAGAACCTGTTCTACGGCCTCTACACCCGCAGCAACAGCTACTTCGCCAACTCGGAATTGGCTTCTGCGGGGTTGCCCTCGGGTCGGGAACTGGAAATTCTAGAGGAGTACCGAGGCCGCATTCCCGATGAACTTTTTACTACTGAGTTTCAGCTACCCACCACCGATGGCTCGGGTCGGCTCCGCCAAAACTTGCGCACTGCCCAAAAGCTGTTGCAAGAAGCGGGCTGGGTAGTTGCCGATGATGTCCTGACCCACGGCGAGACCGGCGAGGTCATGGAAATCGAATTTTTGCTCTCCAGCTCGTCGTGGGAGCGCATTGTCGCGCCGATGATCCCCAACCTCGAACGCCTCGGCGTCAAAGCGACGATCCGCATTGTCGATCGGACCCAGTATCAAAACAGGGTCCAGACGTTTGACTACGACGTCATTGTTCTAGTCCGAGGCCAGAGCCACAGTCCCGGCAATGAGCAGCGCAACTATTGGACCAGCGCCGTCGCAGACGAGCCGGGCAGTGGCAATGTCGCTGGCATTAAAGACCCGGTCGTCGACGAATTGGTCGAACGACTGATTCAGGCTCCTAGCCGCGCCGAACTGGTAGCGACGACTCGGGCGCTGGACCGAGTATTGCTGTGGGGTCACTACACCATCCCGCACTGGTACAGCGACAATTTCCGCGTGGTTCACTGGGACAAATTCGGCAAACCCGCCTTGTCTGCCCCCTACACCGGCGACTACTTCGTCATGCCCTACACTTGGTGGTACGACGCGGAGAAGGCGGCGCGGCTGGAACAGGACCGTTAGCCCGATTCTATGGGCGCTTACATCCTCCGCCGCCTGCTGTTGATGGTGCCGACTCTCTTCGGCATTATGACCATCAACTTCCTCATCATCCAAGCGGCACCGGGCGGCCCGGTTGAGCGCACCATCGCGGTGATTCAGGGCTTTGGCACGGACGCTACCGAGCGGGTCAGCGGCTCGGGCATGGGCGAGACCCTCGACATCGACGCGACGCCGGGCGGCGAGATCAGCAGCAAATACCGCGGTGCCCAAGGGCTCGACCCCGAACTGATCGCCGAGCTCGAACGCATGTACGGCTTTGACAAGCCGGTACACGAGCGCTTCTTGCAGATGATCGGCCAGTACGTGCGCTTCGACTTTGGCGAGAGCTTTTACCGCGACCAACGGGTCGTCGATCTGGTCAAAGAGAAGATGCCGGTCTCGATTTCGCTGGGGCTGTGGACCACGCTGCTGGTCTATTTCATCTCCATTCCCCTTGGGATCGCCAAAGCCGTGCGCGATGGCTCGCGGTTCGATGTCTGGACCTCGGGGCTGGTCATCGTCGGCTACGCCATTCCCAGCTTCCTCTTTGCCATCCTACTGATCGTGGTTTTTGCCGGTGGGCATTACTTCGACTGGTTTCCGCTGCGCGGCCTGACCTCGTCTAATTGGGATGAGCTAAGCCTCTTTGCTAAGATCGCCGACTACTTTTGGCACCTAGCACTGCCGGTCGCGGCGATGGTCATTGGCGGCTTTGCCGGGCTGACCTTGCTGACCAAAAACTCCTTCCTCGACGAGATCAACAAGCTCTACGTCACCACGGCCCGCGCCAAGGGCCTGAGCGAAAACCGGGTGCTCTACGGCCACGTCTTCCGCAACGCCATGCTGATCGTCATCGCCGGTTTCCCCAGTGCTTTTGTCGATATCTTCTTCACCGGTGCGCTGCTGACGGAAATCATCTTCTCGTTGGACGGGTTGGGTTTGCTGGGCTATGAGGCGGCTATTGGCCGAGACTATCCGGTGATGTTTGCCACGCTGTATTTCTTCACGTTGTTGGGCCTGCTGATGCAGTTGGTGGGCGATCTGACCTATACGCTGGTCGATCGCCGCATCGACTTTGAAAGCCGCGAGTCATGAGCGCTGTATCCGCCCCACCGCCCCCTCCGACGCGCTTTCTGGGCTTGCAGTTGTCGCGGCTCAATCAACGGCGGCTCGCCAATTTTCGCCGCAATCGACGCGGCTTTTGGAGTTTCTGGATCTTCTGGAGTCTCTTCGCCTTGAGCTTGCCGGCCGAGTTCATCGCCAATGACCGCCCGCTAGTCGTTCGGTTCGACGGCAGCTATTACTTCCCGGTTCTCGCGACCTATCCCGAAACGACCTTTGGCGGCGATTTTGCGACCGAGGCCGAATACCGCGACCCCTTCGTCGTGGAGCTAATTGAGGAAAAGGGCTGGATCTTGTGGCCGCTGGTGTCCTATAGCTACGACACGGTCAACTACGACCTCAAGCAGCCGGCTCCTTCCCCGCCCGACGCTGAAAACTGGCTCGGCACGGACGACCAAGCGCGCGACGTGGTGGCGCGCGTACTCTACGGCTACCGAATCTCCGTGCTCTTCGGCCTACTGCTGACGCTGTTCAGCGCTGCGGTCGGCATTGCCGCGGGCGCGGTGCAAGGGTATTTCGGCGGCTGGGTAGATTTGCTCTTCCAGCGCTTTATCGAGATCTGGCAGGGCCTGCCGCTGCTCTACCTGCTGATCATCCTCGCCAGCGTGGTGGAGCCGAATTTCTGGTGGCTCCTTGGCTTGTTGCTGCTGTTTCGCTGGATGGGCTTGGTCGGAGTTGTCCGCGCCGAATTTTTGCGCGCGCGCAACTTCGACTTTGTCAAAGCAGCCCGCGCCCTCGGCCAGAGCAACCGTCGCATCATGTGGCGGCACGTGCTGCCCAACGCCATGGTCTCGACCCTGACCTTTTTGCCCTTTGTGCTCACCGGCTCGGTGGCGGTGCTGACCTCGCTCGACTTCCTCGGCTTTGGCCTGCCGCCCGGCTCGCCGTCGCTGGGGGAACTGCTCAACCAAGGCAAGCGCAACCTCCAGGCACCGTGGTTGGGCTTTACGGCTTTTTTAGCGCTGGCGGTGATGCTGTCGCTGTTGGTCTTTATCGGCGAGGCGGTGCGCGATGCGTTTGATCCGCGCAAGACCTACGCCGGGGAGGACGGCGCATGAGCTTGCTGACCATCGAAGACTTGGGCGTGCGCTTCCACGTCGAGGGCGAAGATGTCGAGGCCGTGCGCAGTGCTTCGCTCAGCATCGAACGCGGCGAGACCGTGGCGCTGGTCGGCGAATCCGGCTCGGGCAAGTCGGTGACTGCGCTCTCGGTACTGCAACTGTTGCCCTACCCGCGCGCCAGCCATCCCCACGGCAGCGTCTGCTTCGACGGTGAAGAGTTGTTGGGCGCTGAGTCGGCGCGGTTGCAGGAATTGCGCGGCAACCGCGTGGCGATGGTTTTTCAAGAGCCGATGACCTCGCTCAACCCGCTGCACTCGATCGAAAAGCAACTGTGCGAAACGCTCATCTTGCATCGGGGCCTGAGCCGCGTGGAAGCGCACGACCGAGCTATGGAGCTTCTTGGGTTGGTCGGCCTCCCCGATGTCGAGGAGCGCTTAGACGCTTGGCCGCACCAGCTTTCGGGTGGGCAGCGCCAGCGGGTGATGATCGCCATGGCCTTGGCCAACGAGCCCGACCTGCTTATTGCCGACGAACCGACTACCGCGCTCGATGTGACCATTCAGGCGCAGATTCTCGCGTTGCTCAAGGACTTGCAGGCCCGGTTGGGCATGGCGATTCTGCTAATCACCCACGATCTGGGTATCGTCCGCCACATGGCTGATCGCGTCTATGTGATGAGCGGTGGCGAGATCGTCGAACACAATGCCGCCGAGTCTCTCTTCACCGCTCCGCAACATCCCTATACCCGCACGCTCCTAGCCGCCGAGCCTCAGGGCGAACCGGCTCCGATCGACGAGGACGCGCCCGAAGTTATCCGCACCCACAACCTCAAGGTCCACTTTCCCATCAAGCGCGGCCTGCTGCGCCGCACTGTGGGCCATGTAAAAGCAGTCGATGGAATTTCGCTCAGTATCCGCGCGGGGCAGACCGTTGGCATCGTCGGCGAATCCGGTTCGGGCAAGACGACGCTGGGGCAGGCGCTCTTGCGTCTGGTGGCCAGCGAAGGCCCCATTGAATTCGACAACCGCGATATCCAAGGCTGGCAGCAAAAGCAAATCCGCCCGCTGCGCCGGCAGATGCAGATCGTCTTCCAGGATCCCTTCGCTTCGCTGAGTCCGCGGCTGTCGGCTTTTCAGATTATCGAGGAGGGCCTGCTGATTCACGCAATCGGCGGCGACTACCACCAGCGTCGGCAGCTAGTAGCCGAGGCTATGGCCGAAGTAGGCCTGGACCCGTTGACCATGGACCGCTACCCGCACGAGTTCTCCGGCGGCCAACGCCAGCGCATCGCCATCGCCCGCGCCATAGCCCTCAAGCCGCGCTTCGTGGTTCTCGACGAGCCGACCAGTGCGTTGGACAAAACAGTGCAGGCCCAGATCGTCGAACTGCTGCTGCAACTACAAGAGCGCCACGGCCTAGCCTATTTGTTCATCAGTCACGATTTGAAGGTGGTCCGCGCCTTGGCGAGCGAGCTGATTGTGATGAAGGAGGGGTTGGTAGTTGAGCAGGGACCGACGCAGGAGGTTTTCGCCGCGCCACAAGAGCCCTACACGCGGGCGTTGATCGCGGCGGCTTTTGATATCGAGGCGATAGAGGACGGAGAGGACGAGTAGGGGCGGTTTGCAAACCGCCCCCTACAGGGTGTCGAGCCAAATCCGCATCGCGTACAAGACTGGATTCCCGCTTGCGCGGGAATGACACCGGGCAGGGCGGTAGGAAACCGCAGATAACGATAGCTGCGTAACATCAGTTACTATTTATTATGCGTATTGAAGGAGCACTCGATGGCTCTGAAGCTTTCCTCATTCGGCCGCGTATTGTTATTCGCACTGCTGCTGATGGCGCAGCCGGCCCTCGCTCAGATTTCGGCGTGGAAGCTGGGCGGCGCTGGCCTGGCGTGGAGCGAAAGCGACACCACGCGTCTGTTCATCGACTTCGTCAGTGCGCCCGGCTCCATTCAGCCCATCTACCTGACGCCTGAAAAAACGGTTTTTTCCCACCTCGACAACTGGGTTTTCTGGCGCGACCCCAGCGATATCATCCTCGGCTATGTCGATGGTGAGACCCCGCGCACCTGGAAGTGGAGCGACGGCTTGGCTGCCCCCAGCGGCAGTTTGCTTATCGACGGCGACGACGCCACCTATTACCCGCCTCGCGCCGTGCCGCTCGAACGCGAGGTCTATACCATGGATATGGCCGTTGCCGTGCCGGCCGTCTCCTTCGGCTTTACCACCCCCAGCCAAGGCTTCCGCTCCGATGGCACGCCCCTCAAGACCGACGCAATTCCCGGCTACGACGTGTCCGTCGCCAGCGAATCCGAGCGGCCCGTCGTCGAAGGCACGCTGGAGCCTCTCTCACATATCATCGCCGATGTCGATGAGAATTTCGAGCCGCGCGTCGCGATCCCCTTCCCCCGCCGCTACGTGCGCTTCGTGCGCTATCGGCGGCAGGTCTCGGTTCTCGACGAGGATTTTCTCGCCTCCTTCGTCCGCGGCCAATACCGGGACGCCCCACCCGGCACCATTGCCGAGTTCGAGCTCTTCGCCGAGGGCGTGCCCCGCAAGGCCATCTACAAAACCAGCATCACCGACCTTGGCCAGTCGGTGAACTTCGGGCGGCTGTTCTGGCGGACTACGCCTTTGCGCATGGTCGGCGGAACGCCCGTGGAGACGCCCGACGCAGCGGTCGGAGTCAAGATCGAAGTGCGCACCGGCCGCGACGGGGACCCCGCCGTTTACCACGAGTACATGGCGACGGGTTTTGAACGCGTTGTCTCGCGCGAGCGCTACGAAAACCAGCTACGCACCCGCCAGTTCCGCCCCAACCTCGAGGCACCCATCGTCACCTTGGAACCGCGCCCCGGTCTGCGCGCCTCCATCGGGTACGACGACGAGAACTGGACTTTCTGGTCGGTGCCCTTCACCCAACCGGGCCTGCCGCTCAACCTGCGCAGCGGTTCTTATTTGCAATTGCGGATTGCGCTCGAAAGCCGGTCCTTTGACGATTTCGTTCGCCTCGACTCGCTGTGGATCGAGACCGCCCCGCTTTTGGCTGGCGACATTATCGGCGAGGTCGCCCTGCGCTCCGACCCGCAACCGGCGCGCGGTTTCACCGAGGTCGCCTTGGGGCAGGAGACTGACTTCGTCTATGACCTGCGGGCCGATTTTTCGCAGGTTGACGCCCCGGGCTTTGACGCGCTGCGCATCCGCACGGGCAGCCGCACCCGCTTCGCCGGCTTGGAGATGGGCCAACCGCTCGCAATGGTCTCACCCGCCGAAATTATCGAGTCAGCAGACGGCCTGCTCGTCCGCCTGCCCGCCCGCATCACCCGCGCCGACAACCCGCCGCTGCGCCTGTTCTTCTCAACCGCGCTATTCTCCTTCGCCACCACGTTCACCGGGGAGGTCTCCGACAGTGAGCGCGAGGTATTGCCACAGCCGGTCATCGGTGGCGACGCCGGCCAAGCGCTATCGACCAATAGCCTGCACGTGCTGGGGGTGGCGGACTCTACCCCCAGCGCGGTCCAGGAACTGAGCGTCTCGACCCCGGTGCTGACCCCCAACGGCGACGGCATCCACGATCGCCTGCAAATCCGCTACACGCTTTTTCGCCTGCCCGAATTGGTCCCAGTTGCGCTGGAGATCTACGCCCTCGACGGACGCAGACTGGCCCGCATTGACGCCGGGCGGCAAGCCGCTGGCCCACAGGAAACCGAATGGGACGGACGCGACGAGAGCGGCGAACTGCTACCGCCCGGCGTCTATCTCCTGAGTGTCGCCCCCAATGCCGAATTTGCCACCTCGGCGCAGATTCTCCCTCTGGGTATCGCCTACTAAGAGGTAATGGCTATGTCGAGCAAGCACCTCGCCATCTGCGCCTTACTGCTGTGCGCCGTCCCGGTCTGCGCCGACCAACTGGTCTTCGACAGCGCCGCAGAATGGGCGACCTGGGAAAAGCCCTTCGGCCTGACGCAGGTGGGGAGCGAGGGACAATTACAACTGGTCAAATTCCGCAAAGATATCAACGCGGTGCAGGACGCCCACCTGTTCGCACACGAGACCAAAGGGCGCGGCGACTCGGTTTTCGGTGGCGTCTGGGAGGTAGGCTCTAGCCCGGAGACGGCCGCGCTGGCCATCGACGGCGATCCCGGGACGTTCTGGCAGCCCGACCCCGGTGCGGCACCCGAAGACTGGTTTATCACCATTGACCTAGGGCGCGCCGTACTCGCTCGCGAAATCCGCCTGATTTTTCCCGACCGGGAAGGGGCCCGTCCCTTCAGGCAGTTTACCGTGCTGATCAATACGGGCGTGCGCATCGTCGCCACCCAAGACGTCTTTCTTTTTCGCTCGGTCTATCGCACCACTCGACCTAATGAGGCGACCTCCATCGCCATACCCCTCGGATTTTCCGGCAACGACAGTACCTTGGTAATCGACGCCGGCCTGCGGGTAGAGCCGGATCGCCGCGACCACTACCAGCTCATCCAGTACGTCAGTATC
Source organism: Candidatus Latescibacterota bacterium (assembly GCA_022820705.1). Taxonomy (GTDB): domain Bacteria; phylum Latescibacterota; class UBA2968; order UBA8231; family UBA8231. The sequence continues at coordinate 9,025 of JAJEEZ010000650.1, forward strand.
ATGGCCGAGGAACAAAGCGCGGACGGGGCCCTCGCCGAGATCGAGGTCATCGGCATCGGTGACAATATCGCCATCGGCACCGACCGGCGCGGCTCCTTCACCGACGGGGCCCGCGCCACGGCCACGGCCAACCTGTTCGACGCTAA
>JAJEEZ010000517.1:0-6801 GCA_022820705.1 Candidatus Latescibacterota bacterium
CTACTGAGATGATTTTTTATGTCATTCTCAAGTTGTGGTGATTCTGGCAATGAGGGAAGTTCGACTTCGTCGCTAGATGTAGATTGTACAAATTGATATCCAGGATGCTCCGACTGGGTAGCTTCTAATTTTATATGGAGCCCGTGCACATAGAGCGCGTCCGCGTCTGTTGCCTTCAGCCAGATCTCATACTTGTAGCTCTCCTCGTCAAAAGAGACTTGAATGGTCAACTCCTCTGTTGTCTTAGATCCGTAGTGTAGAACCTTATCGGCCCCACCGGCCCGAATGACGTATTGTTGAAGATGCTCTGAGTGGATGGCATTGAGGAAGGAGAACACGCCGATGAAGTTCGACTTGCCCGAGCCATTCGGACCGATCAATACATTGATTGGGCCAAGCGGCAAATTCTCAATATGGCTAATACTCTTAAAGCCTTTGATCGAGATACTGTGGAGTGCGGACATGGTGAACTCTCACTGTGGTCTGTTTACTTGGAAGTCTACTCAGACGGCTTCTTGAGGATGCGTTTGGGCGGGAGAGACACGACGGGGTGTCCACAGGTTTTCTCTTGCTTGCGAAGATCTTCGCAGATCGCGTGTAAATCAAACTGGAACTTGGCCGCGTGGGCATCTCTTATCTCTCGAATCTCTTCGACAATAGGATCTTTCATTCTTCTTCTCCGGTTAGCTCGTCAGGTGAGCAAATGACGGGACACTGATAGCCATGCTGCTCGACGATTCGCCTGATTGCAACCTCCATCTGGGCGTTGTTAGAGAGTTGGTTGAACTGGAGGGGAAAGAACAACCCTGCCGCTTTTTTCTTGTTTTTGCCTTGCATCTTCTAGAATGCGATCAAGGTCGAAATCCATAGATTTTGCCAAGGCTTCTTTGATCCTTCTTGTCTCTTGGATAATTTCATCCGTGGTTTCTTTTTCGTTCATTGGTTTCATCATAATCAATCTCCAAGCAGTTCTTCGGGTGTACAGAGGATCGGTAATTCATAGGTTGTTCCGTCATGGCATTCCTCTTAGTGCTCTCCTTTGCAAAGATAGACATATTCCCTCAATGGTGAAAAAGCCGCACTCCCGAATTAATCATCAACATTCCGTATTCGTCTGCCGCCTCAATTACCAGATCGTCCCGCGTTGACCCGCCGGCTTGGACTAAGTACTCCACTCCTGAACGCTGTGCCCGGTCGATGTTGTCGCGGAAGGGGAAAAAGGCGTCTGAACTCAGCGCCACGCCCTTGAGGTTATCCAGCCATGCCCGCTTCTCCTCGGCGCTGAGCCGGTCTGGGACCTCGCGGAAATTGGCTTCCCAAGCCCGGAGTTCGGCTGGGGTGACGTCGTCTTGCAGATAGATGTCGATGGCGTTGATTTTTTCCGGGCGCTTGAGGCCCCTGGCGAACTTCATGCCTAAGACTTTGGGGTGCAGGCGCAGATACCAGTTGTCGGCCTTGGCGCAGGCCAAACGCACGCAGTGGACGCGCGACTGCTGGCCGGCACCCGTGCCGATGACTTGGCCGTCGCGGGCTAGGCACACTGAATTGGATTGGGTGTACTTGAGGGCGATGGTCGCTACTGTTAGGTCGCGGCGGGCACTGGTCGGCAAGTCCTTGCGGGCCGTGACGATGTTGTGGAAAAAGGCGTCGTCGGGGATAAAGTCATTGCGTTGCTGCGCGAGTTGGACGCCGAATATCTGGCGTTGCTCAGTCGCGGCAGGCGCGTAGTCCGGGTCGATTTGCAGGATGCGGTACTGGCCGCCCTTTTTCTTTTTTAAGATCTCTAAAGCCTCTGGCTCGTAGCCGGGGGCGAAGATCCCGTCGGTTACCTCGACGCGGATGAGATCGGCCGTAGGGAAATCGACCACGTCGCTCAGGGCGATCCAGTCGCCGAAGGAAGCGAGGCGGTCGGCACCACGCGCGCGGGCATAAGCCGTGGCCAGTGGGCTGAGGTCGCGGTCGGCGACGAAATAGGACGCGCTCAGGGTCTCGTCGAGCGGTGCGGCGATGGCAGCACCGGCCGGGGAGACGTGTTTGAACGAAGTGGCAGCCGGTAGGCCGAGGGCATGTTTGAGATCGCGGACGAGCTGCCAAGCGTTGAGCGCGTCCATGAGGTTGATGTAGCTAGGGGCGTCGTTGAGCGGTTCGATGGGCAGGTCGCGGCCATCGGCCATCGAGCAGCGGGCTCCTGCTTGGTGGGGATTGCATCCGTAGCGCATGTCAATTGTAGCGGGCATAGCTCCTCCTCGATGAGACTATTTGCAAAAGTTGGGGCGGCGTATTATGTTCGGCAATCGCGGTAAAAAGACAATCGCCAATCAACCCATTTTTGACAAGCCAAGGCGAGGAAAACGACCATGTTCAAAGGTTGTAGTACAGCCCTAGTGACGCCCATGAGCGCAGACGGCAGCATTGACCACGGCGGCTTGGAGCAACTCATAGAATTCCAAATTGCCAACAATATCCAAGCGGTACTCGCGGTCGGCACGACTGGAGAAAGCCCGACCCTAGTATGGGAAGAGCACAACGAAGTCATTGATCGCACGGTTGCGTTGGCCAAGGGACGCACTCTGTCGATTGCTGGCACGGGCAGCAACTCCACCAAGGAGACCATGGCGGGCAGCGAGCACGCCGCCCACATTGGCGCAGACGCCGTGCTGCTGGTCGATCCCTACTACAATGGGCCTAGCTCCTTGGAGATCCGCCGCGAATACGTCGAGCCGGTGGCGCGGGCCTTTCCCGAGGTACAGATCATTCCCTACATCATCCCCGGACGCACCGGCTGCATGATGCAGGTGGAAGATTTGGCCATCCTCGCCCATCAGTATCCCAACGTAGCCCAGGTCAAAGAGGCGACCGGCGACTTGGACAACATGGCCAAGACGCGTCGGCTCTGCGGCGACGATTTTACCATCCTCTCGGGCGATGACGACAAGACTGTGCCGATGATGAAGAGCGAGGAGATCCGGGCCGCTGGCGTGATCTCGGTGATGTCCAACGTCATTCCGGGTCCCATCCAGCGGCTCACCGAACTGCTCAACGCTGGCCAGGAGGACGAGGCCGATAATTTGGCTGAAAAGCTAGCGCCGCTTTTTGGCATCGTCGGCGTTGCGACCACTGAGCAGAGTGCTTATGGCCCGGTCGAGTGCAAGGCGCGCAATCCGGTGCCGGTTAAGACGCTGATGAATATCCTCGGCATGCCGGCCGGGCCGGTGCGGCAGCCGCTGGGCAAGATGACGCGCGCGGGTGTGCAAGTAGTGCTAGATGCTGCGCGCCAAGTACACGCCAACGACCCAACGGCCTTTGCGCCGGTCGCCGAGTTTTTCGGGGTGGATGTGGAAGCGCGTCTGCACGACGACTCGCTGGTCGAGCGCGTGGTGTATCCATCGTATTAATCGAGGATAGAGCGATGACCAAAATCGTAATCTGCGGGGTGGCAGGGCGCATGGGCCAACGACTGGCCCATTTGATTTTGACGGCGGCTGATTTGGAGCTGTGCGGCGGCAAGGAGCGCCCGGACCACGAGGCGGTGGGGCGCGACATCGGCGAGGTCGTTGGCGCCCGACACCTTGACCTAACGGTCAGCGACACGCTGTCGGGTATCGTCGAACCCGACCAAGTAGTAGTATGTTTTACGACCCCGGAGGCGACCCTTGAAGACGCGGCCCTCTGCGCGGTGCGCGGGGTGCCCATGGTGGTGGGGACCACGGGTTTTACCCCGGAGCAACTCGCGGAATTCAAGCGGACGGTAGCGGACATTACCTGCGTGTTTGCGTCGAATTTCAGCACGGCCATGAACGTGCTCTTCAAGCTAGTCGAAGAGGCAGCGCGGATCTTGGGCGACGACTACGATGTGGAAATCATTGAAGCGCATCACCGGCACAAGGTCGATGCGCCTTCTGGGTCGGCGCTGACGCTGGCCGAGCGGGCCGCGGCCGGTTTGGGCCGCAACTTGCGCGAGGTGGCGGTACACGGGCGGTCGGGCGTGGTTGGCGAGCGCTCGCGCCAAGAGATTGGTATGCACGCGATCCGCGCTGGCGACTTGGCGGGCGATCACACGGTGCTCTACGCGGCTCCAGGCGAGTGCCTCGAACTGCAGCACCGGGCTACGAGCCGCGATTCCTTTGCTTTGGGTGCGTTGCGTGCCGCTCGCTTTGCAGCGCAGGCCGAGCCGGGCATGTATTCGATGGGAGATGTGTTGGGGCTGGGTTGATCGCTCAGCGCTTGGGGCGGAGGAGGTGCTGCGGCGTCGGCCACAGGGTCTGGAGCTTGTCGCGCAGCCGCGCGGCTTCCTCAAAGTTTTCCGATTCTACGGCCACCTTTAAGTCGCGCTCTAATTGTTCGCGCTCGGACAGCGGGCGCTCCTGCTCCAATTCCTCGTACCATTCGCGCAAAAAGGAAATCTCGGGCAAATCCTCTTCTAACTCGGATTCCCATTCTTCGACAAAGCTCTCGATGTGGGCAATGCCGTCTTCCACGGCGCGCATGGCCGTTGGATAATCGTCGCTTCGCAGGGCTAGCATGGCGTACGCCCGGGTCTGCATCATAATCGCGTGTGGATAGTACTGCTCAAAGTACCAGCGGATCTCGTCGTTGGGCGCGCACTGATCGACCAATTCAAAAATCTGCAGGGTGTGCTCGGTATCGGCGACGACCCCTTCGTAGTCTTCTAAGTTGAACAGACTTAAATAGCGGTGGTAGTACTGCCATGCCTCTTGGAAGAGTTCTTCGCACTCGTCCTCGTTTAGCGCGAAACTTTCCGGGGTCTTGCGCGATTCGATGAGGTCCTGGTAGTAGTCGAGCAGTGAGGGGCAGCCGTGCGGTTGTTGGCCGTCGGGACGGCCATCCAATTCGAGTTGAAGAAGCCCCATGTCGATGCGGATCTGAAGTTTTTCTTCGCCCTTGCTGGTGCGGATGCGCCGGGCGAGGAATTCGTCGGGCTTGAATTCCCAACCGTTGAGCAAGTCGCCGATATCGTAATTCATGGGCGCGCTCTCTGAGAGAAAATAGAATGAAGAATCCCGGCCCCAAGGAGGCTGGGGGAGCACAATGGACAATATAGGGCAGAACCTAGCACTGCGCTACTAATCGGCGCATTTCTCGTCAAATTGCTTGCCCATACAAAAAAGCGCCGGGCTACAGGCCCCGCGCTCATCGTAACATATAATATACGAAAAAAGAAAGAATATGTAAAAAAATTTTATTTAAGTAGAATATAAATAATAAGTTAGAACAAATTTTTATTGACAGAATATACCGCCTGATTTACCTTAAGACCGCCCCCAATTCCAATTCATTCCACACAGGAGGACCGATGTCCCAGCACGAGAACGATGCTCTGCAAGTGCAGGGCGACCGGGTGGTGCTAGGGGAGTGGTCGGGCGATCTGGAAGAATTGATCGCCAAGAATGTCGAATTGCGCCAGATGCTGCGCGAAGGGCGCGCCGACGAGGCCCGCGCGCTGCTCAAGAAGCAGGCCGTGGAGGAACAAGCCGCGCTGGTGGCCATAGACGAAAATCCCGAGGAGGTGCTCTCGCTGACCGGCATGGACGCCCAAGGCCGCCCGGGGTACTTGCCCGCTGTCGTCGATAAGCTGCCGTCAGAGGTTATCGCCGAGTTGGTCGCCCCTGGCGAGTACAAGCTGGCGAGGTTTAACACCGCACTGTTGCAAACTATGTCGGCGGAGTCGTTTGCGCGCGCGGTAGAAGACACGCTCGATCCGGTTTACTACCACGGCAACCGCACTAAGGTGTCGTGGGAATGGCTCGAAGCGGTCGCGGCGCTAGATGATCCCAGCAAGCGCGCCGCGCTCTTGTACAAGGTGGATCAGAGTCTGCTAGAGGACGCTTTTCTCGACAAGGTCGATAGCATCGACATGCACGCCCAAGTCAGCGCCCTAGATGATGTGGGTACAGTGTCGGCCTTCAGCCTGCTGTCGGAATCGGGCCAAGCCGTGATGTTGCCGCCGATCAACGACCCGGAGATCCGCGAGGTCATCTACGCCTTGCACCAAGCCGCGCCCGAGTTGCTGGCAAAGGTGCTGCGCGCCGCGTGGGAACGGGCCGGCGGAGGGACCTCGTGAGCCGGTTAGCGCGCGTCGATCTCAACCAAGTCCCGCTCGACCACAATAGTTTCATCGGTCAAGTGGTCGCTGCGGGTCTCGAATACGAGCAACTGCCGCCGCGCTTCATGGATTCGCTGCGGGCTTATCTGCGGATCTGCGGGTTGGGTTTTGCCCAGCGCAACCGCACTGGCATCGCCCTTGGCCGCGACCAGTTGCGCCAAGGTATGGAGCGGGGTTTGGCGTGCATGGACTTGGCACTGGAGGAGGTAAGCGGCGGCGATCTCAACGCGGCCGTCGCCAAGCTGGTCAGCGACCCGTTTGACGCGCTCTACAAGCAGGGCTGGGAGCGCGCTTGCCGGCGTTTGGAAAAGATGCGCCAGCAGGCCCGCGCCTTGGTCGGCTGTCCCGAACTGGGCTTTTGGCCCGATCGGCAGCCCAAAGTCGCAGCCTTGGCAAAGCTCGTGCCCGAGACGTGGGCCGGCCCCAGCGCCATCGACCTGCGCGCCGACGGTCGAATGTTGCAAGAATTAACCGGCAAGGTAGCCTTTGTGCGCTCGTTGCCGCAGCCGTCGGTGGACGCTTTGCTTGAGCAGGTCGATGTGGATTTCGCTGGTGTGCTGCACCGCGTCATTTTGGCGTTGGCGTTGGGGCGCACCGAACTGGTTGTTAAAAAGGAGCACGTGTCGCGCTTTTGCGCCGAGTGCTTTGACGCGGGTGGAATGCGCCTTCACGTGCGG
>JAJEEZ010000132.1:0-3864 GCA_022820705.1 Candidatus Latescibacterota bacterium
AAGCGGTGTAGGGGCGACGCATGCGTCGCCCCTACGCTGGCACCTAGAGATGGGAGAAAGAGGAAATCCAGATGGCGACGGAAACCTTGCATCAGCATATTGAGATTACCCCTGGCATATCAGGCGGCAAGCCGCGTATCGCCGGACATCGCATTACCGTGGAGAATATCGTCATCTGGCACGAGCGCATGGGCAAGAGCGCCGATGAGATCGCCACCGAGTACGATCTGACGTTGGCGGATGTGTACGCGGCATTGGCGTACTATTTCGATCACCGGGCTGAAATCGACCAGTCGCTCGAAGAGAGTCGAACATTTGTCAAAACCCTGCGCCAGCAGACCTCTACTCAAATACCCGCTCGCCGGTCACAAGCGAGCGCCGCGCCGGAACCATAGCAGCTCCCCTGTCGGTGTGATATCCGCTACATGCCACTCAGGGAGAAGTACAAGGATGAGCACCGACCTGAACTGGATTGCCAACTATATCTGGGGCATTGCCGACGACGTGCTGCGCGACCTGTACGTGCGCGGCAAGTACCGCGACGTGATCCTGCCCATGACCGTCCTGCGCCGGCTCGACGCGGTGCTGGAAGACACCAAGCGGGCTGTCCTCGACATGAAGGCCACGCTCGACGCTGCCGGCGTGGTCGAGCAGGACTCGGCCCTGCGCCAGGCCGCCGGCCACGCCTTTTACAACACCTCCAGGTTCACCCTGCGCGACCTGAGAGCGCAAGACAAGCTCCAGCAGTTGACGGCCGACTTCAAGGCATATCTCGACGGCTTCTCGCCCAACGTGCAGGACATCCTCGACAACTTCGAGTTCCGCAACCAGATTCCGCGCCTGTCCAGAGCCGACGCCCTGGGCACGCTGATCGAGAAGCTGACCTCGCCCGACATCAACCTGAGCCCGGCCCCGGTCCTGAACGCCGACGGCTCAATCAAACACCCCGGCCTCGACAACCACGGCATGGGCTCGATCTTTGAAGAGCTGGTGCGCCGTTTCAACGAGGCGAACAACGAGGAGGCCGGCGAACACTGGACCCCGCGTGACGCGGTGAGGCTGATGGCCAAGCTCGTCTTCCTGCCCATTGCCGACGCGATCAAGTCAGGCACCTACCTGCGACACCTTTCTCGCCTTCAAGGAGACCGAGCAGAGTAAAATCTTCGACAACGCCGCCTTCGGCTACTGGAAAGTGACGGTCGAACGGCCGCTGCGTATCCACGGCGCCGACCCCGACCGCGCCTACAAGGCCGCTGAAATCAAGAAGCTCAAGGAGAACGGTGAGCGGAGCGAGGACGCGCCGCCCGTCATCAGAAAGATTCACAAGCGGGGCACCGAGGCCGATCCGCTGCGCGGCCGGTTCGCGACTACCATCAACGGCAAGCCCGCAGTGGTCGAGTACGAGCCCGACCCCGACCTGCGCGACACCGAGCAGATCCCGCTGCAGGACCCGGGCGGCATCGACGCCTTCCTGCGCCGCGAGGTGCTGCCCTACGCGCCGGACGCCTGGTACCAGCCCGACAGCGTCAAGATCGGCTACGAGATCAGCTTTATCCGGTATTTCTACAAGCCGCAGCCCATGCGCACCCTGGCCGAAATCCGGGCGGACATATTGGCGCTGGAGAAAGAGACAGGAGGCCTCCTCGAGGAAATCTTGGGGGAGGCGAAACGATGATCTCCAAATTGGAACCGTACAAGCAGTACAAGACCTCAGACGTGCAGTGGTTACTCAGAATTCCAGATCACTGGCAGTTTAAAAGAATCAAGCTGCTCTTTAGGGAAATAGATCAACGTGCCGGACCGGAAGGGGGCGTTCTTCTTTCCCTCACCCGACGTCGGGGATTGTTACCGCACCACGAGGCGTCCAAACGTATCGCCAGCGTGGAAGAACTGTCAAATTACCGCGTGTGCCGGCCTGGACATCTAGTAATGAACCGAATGCAGGCATGGTCCGGCATGTTTGCTGTCTCGTCATATGATGGTGTAGTCAGCCCCGACTATAGTGTCTTCGAAGCAAATGCCCCTCTGGAGGCAAGGTTCTTTGAATCTCTATTCAGAACCCCGACTTTGGTAACTCAGTTTGCCCTGCGTTCAAAAGGAATTGGCAGCGGTTTTAACCGCTTGTATACAGACGCATTTTGTGATGTGCCGGTACCAGTCCCACCCCTCCCCGAACAAACCGCCATCGTTCGATTCCTCGACCACGCCGACCGGCGCATCCGGCGTTACGTCCACGCCAAGCAGAAGCTGATTGCGCTGCTTGAGGAGCAGAAGCAGGCCATCATCCACCAAGCCGTAATCGGCCAAGTCGACGTCCGCACCGGCCAGCCCTACCCGGCCTACAAGCCCTCCGGTGTCGAGTGGCTGGGGGACGTGCCGACGCATTGGGACGTCACGAGGGCAAAATACCTGCTCAGAGAAATCGATGTTCGCTCAATTACCGGCGAGGAAACACACTTGTCAATGAGTCAAGTGCTCGGCCTTGTTCCCAGCAACATGGTTGAACGAACTCTTACCTCAGATTCCTACGTTGGCGGTAAACTCTGTGAGGAGGGCGACCTGGTACTAAACCGGTTAAAAGCTCATCTTGGAGTATTCGCTATTGCAAGGCAGGACGGGGTCGTTAGTCCCGACTATTCGGTGTTTCGCAACAGGGATTTCACGGTTATGGGGTACTACGAAAAAGTTTGCCAACTACCCACTTTACGAAGGGAATTACGGCTTCGTGTTAAGGGAATCGTGGAAGGTTTCTGGAGGCTTTACACGGAAGATTTCTTCGACATTCGGCTTCCAGTTCCTACTTTTATCGAACAGTGTGCCATCGCCAAATGCATCACCGAGGCAATTCTTAACATCGACGATGTCATCTCCCGCGTCCGGAGCGAGATTGACCTTCTCCAGGAATACCATGTTCGCTTAATCGCTGATGCGGTAACTGGCAAGGTGGACGTGCGAGAGGAGAAAGTCTGTTGTGAGAGTTAATTCCGTCTTTTTCAAAGGAAATCTCTGTTTCCATAAAGAGTGGGCCGGTTTTGAGACCATCAAGCCGATTAACATCATCATCGGACGCAACAACTCTGGTAAATCACATCTTCTGGACTTGGTGGAGTCGTTATGTCGGGGTAATCCTGGTGGAAGAGATGGTGATAACTGGCAATATCAGTGTCGTGGTGTGCTGGACGAGGAATCCCTGAAAAGTCAATTCCCGGAGGGGGCGAGCAGTACCGACCTCGTAGGGGACCTTTGGTACTCTCACGGAAACCATTATGTGGGTGTTGAGATTACGTGGGAAATTGACGCGAGAGGGCGCGTACAGAAAATCGATTTTCCCAATGATTTCAGACCACAGTCATATGGTGGAAGCTCCGCCGAAAATCGGCTTGTGAGAATTAAGGAGATCGTGAAGAGTCCAATTCATCAGCTCAACGGCAGTTCGTTTCGCAAACTTGCTGCTGATCGCGACATTAAAACTGAGCCCACGGAGAAAGAACTAACGCTCGGTTCTGACGGATCTGGAGCCACCAATATAATTCGTCGCTTCATCACCAGTTCTAGCGAACAACTCCCAAGAGAAATCATCCAACAGGAGGTCTTGGTAGCACTTAACGCCATTTTTGAAAACGACGGGCATTTCGCAGAGATTCAAGTACAACATCACGACGATGAAGACGCCGGTGAGGAGCAAGGCCATTGGGAGGTCTACCTTGGGGAAGAGCAGAAGGGATTGATTTCCCTTACCAATTCAGGAAGCGGTTTGAAAACCGTTATTCTGGTTCTGCTCAACCTGTTAGTTGTTCCGAAAATCGAGGGCAACGAGAACAGAAAAAAGTCCGAATTCGTGTTCGCGTTCGAGGAACTTGAAAA
>JAJEEZ010000447.1:0-11196 GCA_022820705.1 Candidatus Latescibacterota bacterium
TGCAGTCGCAGGTCACGGGGCTGGCCTTGCGCCCGACTCGTGCCTATCTGTACCGCAACGACGGGACGGCCTTCCGCGACATCGCCCCTCAGCAGGGGCTAGCCCGCTCCTTCGGCTCGATGGGCGCGGGCTATGGCGACATCGACTACGACGGTCTAATCGACATCTACCTGACCAACGGCGGCCCCATAATGGCGCGCTTTGAACCCAATACGCTGTTTCACAATCGCGGTGACCGCTTCGCCGACATCACGGCCGCGGCCAGTGTCGGCAACCCGGGCAAGGGGCACGGCGTGGGTTTTGCCGACTACGACCTCGACGGCGATCTCGACCTCTATACCGCGGTCGGGGGCCACTACCCAGGCGACCTGTGGCCCAACAGTCTGTACCGCAACGAGGGCCACCACAATCACTTCCTCGGCGTGGATTTAGGGCCGCAAGCCATCGGCGCACAATTGCGCCTGCGCGCTCAAGATCTGCTCGGAGTTGTCGAAATCAGCAGCGGTCCGGGATTCGGGTCGTCCAACAGCTTGTCTCCGGCTCTCGGCTTGGGGACTCGCACCCGCGTCGATACCCTCGAAATCCGCTGGCCCACCGGCACGCAGCAAGTGTACGCGGATCTGGAAATCGACCGCTTCCACCGCTTCGCCGAGCAGCCCTGAGATGGCGTGGCGACTGCTCTGCGCGGCATTTGCGCTCGCCTCCTGTGCTTCTGAGCCAGTACCAGATCCAGTCGATCACCTCGCCCGCGCCCGCACTCACTTTGCAGCAACCCGCTTTGAAGAAGCGGCCGCAGCCGCCCGCGCCGGGCTAGCCCTCGACTAGACGAACGCCGACCTCCACAATGTGCTGGCTTCGTCCCACGCGGCGCAGGGACGCTACGCACTGGCCATAGCATCCCTCGAAACAACCGTCCGCCTTAAACCCGACTTCGCCATGGGCTTTGTGAATCTCGGTGGGATCTACACCAAGCTAGGCCAGTACGATCGCGCCGATCCCTATCTCCAGCGCGCCGTCCAGCTCAATCCCGACAACTCGCCAGTGCGCCGACGCTTGGGCGAGCTGTACTTGGCCACGGGCCGCTACGCCGAAGCCACCCGCGAACTGCTCGAAGCACTGCGCCTGTTTCCCAACGACGCCACGCTCTACTACTACCTCGGCCAAAGTCTCGCGGCCGAGGGCCGACAAGACGATGCCTTGGAGGCCTTTCAGCGAGCCACCTTGCTCGACATCGGCTTTGCCGACGCCTTCTATCGCCTCGCCACCCTCTCCCGCAAGGCCGGCCGCGACACTTTGGCGCAGCAAGCCCTAACGAGCTTTTCGCATCTGCAAGCACTCAGCGGCAAGGAGGTCAAGCGACTGCGTGCAGCCATTCTCAACGCGCCCGAAGAAGCCGCCCATCACTACAACCTCGGCCTGTTCTTCGTCCGGCACGGGTACTTTCCCCAAGCCGAGAACAAATTCGACCGGGCCGTCGCCCTGCGCCCCGGGGATCTCGATCTGCTCAACCGCCTCGCCGGCGACCTCCTGAAGCTGCAACAACCCGAAGCCGCGCTGCGCTACTTACAGGTCGCCCTCGACCAAGACCCAGCGTATTTCCCCGCCTTGCTCAACGCCGGCCACATCGCCGGCCAACTCAGACGCTACGACGAGGCCATCGCCTACTGCCGCCGAGCGGTTGCAGTGCGCCCAGACGACGCCGAGGGTTGGTATCTCCTCGGCTTAGGCTTGTTCAGCAATGGGGAACGCGCCGCTGCCGAACAGGCGTTGCACCGCAGTCTAGCACTGAGTGCAGACGATGCTGCGCTACGCGCTAAGACCCAGCAACTGCTCAACTCTCTGCAACAACAACCCACAGGAACGCCGTGACCGCACTGCTTTTGCTCTTTTTCCCCTCGGCCTCCATCTCGCTTGTAGCGAGCCAGATTCTCGCGTCGAGGATTGGTCCCAACACTATCAAGCCGGACGCGCAGCCCTCGCCGACCTACTTGCCCGCAAGACCAACCATCCCTAACGCCCATAGGAGTCCTTACATGAACCGCCCCCCCACAGAGTTCAAACGCATTGCCGCTGACGATCTCAGAACCTTTGGCACGGCCTGCCTCCGCGCCGCTGGCATGTCCGCCGCACACGCAGTGCAGTTGGCCGACCTGCTGACCAATTCGGACTTGCGCGGCGTGCGCTCGCACGGCACCCGCGCCCTGTACGGGTATTGCTGCACGCTCCGCGACAAAAAGGCCAACCCCGACCCAGACATCCGCGTCCTGCGCGAAAGCGACACCCACGTCTTTGTCGATGGCGATGGCAGCCTCGGGTACGCGCCGACCATGCTGGCCACCGAACGCGCCATCGCCAAGGCCAAGGAAAAGGGCCTCGCCATCGGCGCGGCCTGCCACATTGGGCACTACGGCTCAGCGGGACACTACGTGCGCCGCGCCATGGCGAAAAACTGCGTGGGCTTCTCAGTGCAAGCAGCCTATCCCCAGTACTACTCCAGCAACGACGGCAAGCGCGCCGCCCACTACGGCAACCCGCCCCTGTGCTTTGGCCTGCCCGGACAAGAGGGGCCACCAGTAGTGCTCGACGTGGCCACTTGCATCCTCGCCGACTATCAGCGTGGAGAGCCAATCGAAGCCATTGAAGAACTGATCCCCGCAGCCTTCTTCAAGTCCATGGGCTACACCGCAATCGCCACCCTGCTCGGCGGAGCTTTTGTCGGCCAAGGCGGCGACCGCGCCCGCGAGATTGCCGCGCAATGGCCGACCGCGCGCATGGGCAGCTTAATCCTCGTCCTCGACTTGAGCCTCTTCGCACCCGCTCCACAGGTGCGCCACGGCGTCGATGAGTTGGTGCGCCTAGCGAGCGAGCAGATGATTCCACTGCGTGGGTACGACGAAGTCACTCTGCCCGGCACGCCCGAACACCGCAACGAGGAAGCGTACGCACGCGACGGCATTCCCATCGGCTTAGAAGACGTCGAGCGCTTAGCCGAGTGCGGCCGGGCCTTTGGCGTTGTGCCCCCGTGGCTGGACTAACGCCGCGTCGATTTCTACCTTAACGAACCGCAAAAAGGAGAAATTCTATGAGCCTGACGCGCGAGCGCCACGCCGAGCTAAAGCACTATGCCATCCAATTGCGCCGTCTCGTCGTCGAGTCGGTACACCACGCTGGAGCCGGCCACCTAGGCGGCCCCATGTCCGCGGCCGAATTATTCGTCGCCCTGTACTTCGCCGAACTAAACATCGACCCAGACAGACCCCGCGACCCAGACCGCGACCGCTTCATCCTGTCCAAGGGGCATTCCTCAATCGGCCTCTACGCGGCCTTAGCCCTGCGCGGCTACCTGCCCATTGAAGAACTCGCCACCTTTGACGCCATTGACTCCCGCCTCCAGGGGCACCCAGACATGAGCGTCCTCCCCGGTCTCGACATGTCCACCGGCTCGCTGGGCCAGGGCCTGTCGCCCGGCCTCGGCATGGCCCTCGCCGCCCGGCTGAAAGGACAGGACTTTCGCACTTGGGTGATGATCGGCGACGGCGATTCGCAGGAGGGACAAATCTGGGAGGCGGCCTTTGTCGCGGCCCGCTACGGCCTCGACAATCTCACCGCCATCCTCGACTGGAACGGCCTCCAGCAATACGGCTGGGCCACCGAAAAGGGCTACGGCGTGCTCGACCGCTTGGCCGCGCAGGAAAATCCACTCACCCGCTGGCGCGCCTTTGGCTGGAACGCCATCGAAACCGACGGCCACGATTTCCCCGCCATTTTCTCGGCCTTTGCCGCGGCCAAATCACATCGCGGCCAGCCCACCATCATCGTCGCCCGCACGGTCAAGGGCAAAGGAATCTCCTACATGGAAAACGACTTCAACTGGCACTCCAAGCCAGTGACCGACCAAGACCTCAAACAAGCGCAAGACGAACTCGCCGCGCAGGAGGCCGCGCTGTGAACCTCTCTACCACCGGCGAGATGCTGGCCCAGCGCGATGCTTTTGGCGACGCGCTCATCGAACTCATTGACCGCGATCCGCGCGTGTACGTGCTCGACGGCGACTTGGCCAACTCGACCAAGGCCGACAAAGTCTCCCGCGAGCGGCCCGACCGCTTCCTCGAAATGGGCATTGCCGAGCAAAACATGATGGGCGTCGCCGCTGGCATGGCCACCTGCGGCCTCGTGCCGTGGCTGAGCAGCTTCGCCTGCTTCATCGTCAACCGCGATCTCGACCAACTCCGCGTCGTCGTCGCCCAACCCAACCTGCCGGTCAAGCTCTGCGGCGCCTATTCGGGCCTATTGACCGGCAAAACCGGCAAAACCCATCAAGAAGTCGCCGATATCTCCGTCATGCGGGCCATGCCGAACATGACCGTTTTGGCCCCAGCCGACGCCGTAGAAGTCCGCGCCTGTATGCTGGCGGCCAACGACCGGCCCGGCCCTGTGTACGTGCGCATGACGCGCGATCCGGAACCAGTCATCTTTCCAGCCGACTACGAGTTTGAGTTGGGCCGCGCCCTTGTCGTGCGCGAGGGCACGGACATCACCCTCATATCCACGGGAGCCCAAACCCCGCGCTGCCTCGCCGCGGCCGACGAATTAGCGAGCGAAGGGATCTCGGCACTCGTCCTGCATGTACCCACCCTCAAGCCACTCGACGCAGATGCCATTGTCGCCGCGGCCGCGCAGACAGGCTGCGTAGTGACAGCCGAAGACCACACCATCGTCGGCGGCTTGGGCGGCGCGGTCGCTGAAGTGCTAGGTGAACGGCGTCCCACGCCCATGCAGCGCGTCGGCATCCGCGACGTCTTCGGCGAATCCGCACCTAACGAAGACCTGCTGCAAAAATACGGCTTAACCCCCGGGCACGTGGCGCAGGCGGCGCGGGCGCTGCTCTCTTGACCGTCGCATCCAAATACCCGTAATTAAATGAGACTCATTTACCGCAACCGATAGCCACAAGCTGCTGATGACGCGACATACTGGGTTCACTTCAGAGTGTTTGTTCACCAGTAGAAGCTCATACGAGCCATTAGAGTGCATCTTTGATGCACTCTTTTTCTTTGGCCGGTACCATAGGAAACGAGAGACCACATGAAAGAGGGTTTGTTGCAACTGTTGAAGCTCCAAGAAGTCGATAAAAAACTCTTCTCTCTCGAAGAGGCCAAAGAAAAATATCCCGCTGAGATCGACCTGCGGCGCAGCAAGATAGCAGAAGCGCGGTCCATTTTGTCCGATCTAGAAGCCCAAAGCGCGGAGCTAGCCAAGCAGCAGCGGCACTGCGAGCGCGAGATCGAAAGCAGCAAAGCCACCCTGCGCGAGCGCGAGGAGCGCTTTTCCGTAGTAACCACTAACAAGGAATACGATTCTCTCCAGCTCGAAATCGAGATTTGCAAAAAGACCATTGCCGAGCACGAGACGCAATTGCTCAAAGCCCTTGAGGGCCAAGAGCGAATTCAGGGACAAATTGACGAAGAGCAAGAGGCTTTTGAGGAAGTCCGCGCAGTCGAGCAAGAGCGCATTGATGAACTCGAAGGCATGCTCGGCACCATGCAGGAACAAATCGACGAAGTTGAAAAGAGTCGAGAGGTGGTCGCCAAGAGCATCGATGACCAATTGCTGCAGACGTACAAGCGCAGGAGGGGACGGCGCGGCATTCGCGTCGCAGCCGTACACAAGGAAGCTTGCGGTGCTTGTTACCACCAAATGCCCGCCCAAATGCTCAACGAGGTACGCGTCGGCGACCGCGTCATTCACTGCGAGAGCTGCGGCACCATTATGGTCTGGGACGAGCAGTTGGTTTGATTTTGGGAGCAGTAAGTCGGGCGGGCGCGCTAGCAGGCCTCAGTGGCCGCTGGTGAGGAAAGTCCGAGCTCCACAGGACAGGATGCTGGGTAACGCCCAGGGGGGGCAACCCCACAGACAGTGCCACAGAAAACACACCGCCCAGCTTGCTGGGTAAGGTTGAAAAGGCGAGGTAAGAGCTCACCGCACCTGCGGCGACGCAGGTGGCAGGGTAAACCTCATCCGGAGCAAGGCCAAATAGGGGAAAAGAGGTGGTCCGCCTCGCTAAATTCCCGGGTAGGCCGCACCGAGGCGACCGGGCAACCGCCGCCCCAGATGAATGCCCGCACAGCGCACTTCAGGTGCGTGGACAGAACTCGGCTTATAGACTTACTCCTCCCACACCCGGGGCCCGGCGGCTCCGGGTGATTTTTCTGTTTTTGGAGAGCTAATGTTCCCTCTGATCGCCGCGCTGGTGTTGATTGCCGCGCGACTACCCGCCCAACAACCCGAACGCTACGCAATCGAGCCCCTGGTCTCGCAGCTAGCCGAAGGCTATATCGACTGGACGCAACACGCGCTTTTCGCCTATGGCGACGGTACCGCGCCCGCGGCAATCACCGACCCTGTGCAGCAGCGGCTCCACGGATTGCGCAATGCCCGGGACGCGGCCTTCCGCAACATGCGCCAACTAATCGGCCAAGTGCGCCTCAACGCCGACACCCAACTGCAAGACGCTGGCTTCGATCGCGATTTTCAAGACCTCGTCCGCGTGGCCATTGGTTCGCAAAGCGAGGACCAAGGACGCTATCGCATCGCCGTGCGACTGCTTCTGCTAGGCGATTTCGCGGCGGTGGCACTACCTCAAGTCGAGCCTATAGACCCAAGATCACACGACCTCAGTTACTTCGACGACTCCCCCTCAGTACCAACGACCGCCGATTCACTAACAGCACCAGTCAGCGCCGATTCGCTGATGCTGGCCATAGCCGATTCACTCGCGGTACCAGCCGTAGCCGATTCGCTAACAGCACCCGCCACCGACTCGCTCGCAGTACTAGTCAGCGCCGATTCGCTGACGACGCCAGCTACCTTCGACTCGCTCGCAGTGTCCGCGACCACCGATTCGCTAACGCTATCAGCTACCTCTGATTCACTCGCAGTGGACACCCCCGACTCGCTGACGACGCCCCCTACCGCCGATTCACTCGCGGCAGACGAACTCGTGTTCTTCGTCCCCGAGGCACCCTATACCAGCCTGCTCGTCGACGTCCGCGGTCTCGGGCTGCAACCGAGCATCGCGCCGAGGCTGCTCAGCGCGGCTGGGCACGTGATTCACGGCGCGGCCACCGTGGACCGCAGCCTCGCCACGTCCTACGGAGTTGTCGGCTACGAAGACGACATCGACCGCGCTTACATTAGCGAACGGCTCGGCGGGGAAGAGGCCAACCCTTTCGTCGTCAGGGCCACAGGCACGGCTGGCCGCTACTCGGGCGACGCCGTCCTCGACGACTTCGATGCCGTCCAAGTGCTGCAAGCCGACGAGGTCGGCGACTTCTTGCGCCAAGGCCGGGTGACTTTCCTCCTCGGCCCTTCGGCTGAGCTCTGGTCGAAGCCAGCGCCAGCGGCCTTCGACGACGCCTATTTCGATTCTACCTATACGGACACTTTCATCTTAGAGGGAACAAAAAATGAGTTTGAGTTTTACGGAGAAATGGAATCAAGCGATCCGCAGGAATAACTCGCTGGTCTGCGTCGGACTAGATTCCGATCCCGCACAGCTACCTGCCAGCGTCCGCTCCAAAGCCGATCCCGTTCTCTACTTCAACCAGCAAATCATCGACGCCACCTGCGATCTCGTCTGCTGCTACAAGCCCAACTTCGCTTTCTACAACGCCCTCGGCACAGACGGCTTTGCCACGCTCAAACGCACCCTCGACCATATCCCCGCGGACATCCCGGTACTCATCGACGCCAAGGTCGGCGACATGGGCAATGTAGCCGCGCAATATGCCCGTGCCTTTTACGAGGTCCTCGGCTGCGACGCGCTAACGGTGAATCCCTATATGGGCCACGACTGCGTCGCACCTTTCACCGCATACCAAGACCGCACCACCTTTCTCGTCTGCCTGACGTCCAACCCTGGTGCCGACGACTTTGCAAAACAACTCATGGGCAACCGGCCCCTATACGAGCGCGTCATTGCCAAAGCCCACGAATGGAACGCGGCCAACAACATCGGCCTAGTCTTCGGCGCAACTCAACCCGAGCACTTGGCCCACTTCCGCTCCCTAGCGCCGGACATACCCTTGCTAATACCCGGTGTCGGCGCACAAGGCGGCTCTATAGAGCTAGCGGTCAAAAACGGCTGCGACGCTCGCGGTGCGGGCATCCTCATCAACTCCTCGCGCGGCATCCTCTACGCCTCCCAAGACAGCGATTTCGCGGCTGCGGCCCGGCAGGCGACCCTAACCCTGCGCGATGCCATCAACGCTCATCGCCCTTGAGCCGTTGCCATCGCGCATAGCTATCTCTATTTTTTGCTACGCGTCGGGGTGTGGCGCAGTCCGGTCAGCGCACCTGCTTTGGGAGCAGGATGTCGTCGGTTCGAATCCGACCACCCCGACCACCACTTTCCCTCCAGCACCTTTCTCTTCGCACAGCGAAATTCGCACTTCTTTCACGGCAAGGATGAATCATGGCACGAGAAATCAAGGCTTTGCTCGACGAGGAAATCGCCGCGTACGCAGCGCGCAATCCCCGCTCCCAAGCAATGTTTGCGCGGGCCAAGCAATCGCTACCGGGTGGCAATACCCGCACCGGCATCCACATTGACCCTTTTCCCTTGTACGCCGACCGCGGCGAGGGAGCCTATCTCTACGACATCGACGGGCACCGCCTGATCGACTTCGTCAACAACAACACAGCCCTGCCCTTGGGCCACGCCCATCCCGCCATCGTCACTGCTCTGCAGGAGCAAATCGCCCTCGGCACTGGGTTTTCGCGGCCCCTCGCCCTCGAAGTGGAGATGGCCGAGATGCTCCGCGCGCGCATGCCCGCACTGGAAAAAATGCGCTTTTGCTCCTCGGGCACCGAAGCCGTACTCAACGCCCTGCGCGTAGCGCGGGCCCATACCGGGCGCACCAAGATCGCCAAGTTTGAGGGAGCCTATCACGGCATCGACGACAGCGCGCTAGTGAGTTACTTGCCGCCGCTGGGGCCGGAGTTGGGACCAGCTAACAAGCCGCAGGGCGTGGCTTCTTCGGCCGGGCTGATGGCCCACACCCTCGACGAGGTGGTCGTGCTGCCGTTCAACGACGCGGCGACCTGCGCCGAACTTATCGGCGACTGCGCCCAAGACCTAGCCGCCGTGATTGTGGATCCGCTCTCCACGGCCGCTGGACTGACGCTGCCAGAGGCCGGTTTTTTATCGAGCCTGCGCGAGGCGACCACCCGCGCTGGTGCCCTACTGATCTTCGACGAAATCGTCAGCTTCCGCTTCGGCCCGGGCGGGACGCACACGGCCTATCAAGTACGGCCCGATTTGGTCTGTTTGGGCAAGGTAATCGCCGGTGGAACGCCCGGCGCAGCTTTCGGCGGCCGCGCCGACGCCATGGACCTATACGACCCAGCCGATGGGCCGCAGATTCAACAGTCCGGCACCTTTAACGCCAATCCCATTGCCCTAACCGCCGGCTTGCAGACCCTCCAAGCGCTGACCCCAGAGGCGTACGAGCAGACGGAAGGGCTAGCGCGTCGGGCGGCTGAGGGATTGCAGGCCGCGTTTGGCGAGGTCGGAATCGCCGTGCAGGTAGTCGTGGCTGGATCCATATTCCGGCTGTATTTCCTCGAACAGCCACCGCTCAATTTCCGCGCAGCAGCGCAGGACGACTCGCAGATGCACCGTTGGCTGTTCTTTGCTCTGCTCAATAGGGGCATATACACGCGGACGGGCGGCAACATATCACTGGCGACCGAGACTCACCACATCGACGCGCTGGTGCAGGGGGTGCGCGAGGTGGTGCAAGTGCTGTAACGTCCCGCATGACCGCTAGCGCCTGGCGGCGTGCACTCCTGTGGAGCCTGTCCCTGAGCATGGTTTGCTGCGGCGGTTGGAGCCGCCGGCCTCCGCCAGCAGAATCACCAACCACGTCCACGGCAACAGCCCACTACGCCTACTACTGTGCCGATTGCCACGGTCCCGACATGGACGGAGGTATGGCCAGCAGTCTGATTGACGGTCGTTGGGATTACGGCGCAAGCGACGCGGCCATCTTCGCGAGCATTGCCGTAGGGATTCCCGAGGACGGCATGCCCGGGTTTGGTGCCGTGATGGATGCAGACCAAATCAACGTGTTGGTGCGCCTGATGCGGGAGGCCGAGCACGCACAATCACATTAATCCCACCGATCCCCTGATTTGCCGCCATCAATGCGGATATGATGGTATAGCTATCTAACCAAAGGTTAAAAAAACACATGCGATACAGCATCTACCTAGTTTGCACTCTCGCTTTTGCCGCAAACGCCTCAGCCCAACAAATCGTCCAATCCGAGGTACACACCTTTCGCGTCGAGACCTTTGCCACCGGCTTGGGCGTGCCGTGGGGTCTCGCGTTTCTGCCCGATGGACGCTTGTTGGTCACCGAGCGCGAGGGACGGCTGCGCATCGTCGGCACCGACGGCGCGGTCTCTCCGCCCATCGACGGCGTGCCTAAGGTGCTCGCCAAGGGACAGGGCGGACTGATGGACGTGGCCTTGCACCCCCAATACGCGGAGACCGGCTGGATTTACCTCAGTTACTCGGATCCGCTGCCTGGGCCATTGGGCGGCATGTTAAGCTATACATCCATCAGCCGCGGACGGCTGCAAGACGAAGAGTTGGTCGATGTAGAAGTGATTCATCGAGTCCCAGATCAATTCTACACTCGGCACTCCCACCACTACGGCTCGCGCATCGTCTTCGACCGCGAGGGCTATCTGTACCATGCGATCGGCGACCGCGGCCAGCGGCCCCTCGCCCAGAACGTGAAACTGCCCAACGGCAAGATTCACCGCTTACACGACAACGGCGGCGTCCCATCCGACAACCCCTTCGTCGGCGGCAACGGAGCCATTGCGTCGATCTGGTCCTACGGCCACCGCAATCCCCAAGGCATGGCCCTGCACCCAGAGACCGACCAACTATGGGCAGCCGAGCACGGCCCTAAGGGCGGCGACGAACTCAACCTTGTACAGCGCGGCCTAAACTACGGCTGGCCGGCCATTACCTACGGCATCAACTACAACGGCACACCCATTACCGACCAAACCCACGCCGACGGCATGGAGCAGCCGCAGACCTATTGGGTGCCGTCGATAGCGGTCTGTGGCATTGACTTTTACACCGGTGAGCAGTTCGTCAACTGGCAAAACGACTTAC
>JAJEEZ010000062.1:0-13740 GCA_022820705.1 Candidatus Latescibacterota bacterium
CGAGTGCTTGCAACCTACCCAGCAATCGGTTATATACCTGTTCGCTGCTGCTCATAAGGCCCTCCTTTGATCTTAGGCGGTTAAAAGAGAGCCATAAACTATGGGCAGCAGCCCTATTTTCAAAAGTGTAAGGGAATCAGCTGAAGCCCAATAAAATCAGGAGGCAGTTATGTCCCATCCGCTCTTCGACCTATCCAACCGCGTCGCCTTGGTCTCTGGTGCGGCCAGCGGCCTCGGCAAAGCTATGGCCACTGGTTTTGCCGAAGCAGGGGCCGACCTCGTCTTGGCCGACATCAACGCCGACGGTCTGGCCACGACAGCCCGCGAACTGGGTGCCTTGGGCCGCCGCGTTCTCCCAGCGGTGTGCGATATGTCGAAACCCAATCAAATCCGCACCATGTTTGAATTAATAGACGCAAAATACGGCCGCATCGACATCGTCGGCAATGTGGCCGGCAATGCGCGGCGCAACACCCCGCTCGACCTGACGCCCGAGGAGGTTGAGTTTACCTTGCAAAACCTCGTCGTCGGTCGCTTGGTCTGCTGCCAAGAGGCCGGCCGGCGCATGATGGCCTCGGGCCACGGCGGCAGCATCATCAACCTCGTGTCGATCGCCGGTATCAACGCCCTCGGCCGCAGTCACCTCTCGTACAGCATGGGCATGGGTGCGGCCGCGCAGATGACCCGCGAGCTGAGCACGGAGTGGGCCGCCAAGGGGGTGCGCGTCAACGCCATTGTCTGCGCCCAGCTAATGAACGAGGACCTAAAGGAGCGCATCGCCGCGGATCCCGGGCTGGGCGAAACCTATTTGCGCGGCCTCCCCATGGGCCGTCTCGGCGACTCCAACGACATCAAGGGCGCGGCGATTTTCCTCGCCTCGGACGCTTCGGCTTGGATCACTGGTGTGATGTTGCCTCTAGACGGCGGCAATCTCTCTAAGAATGCCGGTGGCTCGCATCCGGGTATGCCCGGTGCGCCCGCCGAACAGATTGGTCTCTAGGCGATGGATATTGGCATCTGGCAGACTATTCCCCAACCGGCGATTTCCCGCTACTTAGGGCTGATGGGCTGGGACTGGATCGTCCTCGACCTCCAGCACGGCCCGATGAATTGGGAGACCGCCTATGAGTGCATCTACGCCGCTCGCCCAACCGGCGCTCGCCCTCTGATCCGCACCTCCATCGGCAATCCCGGCGAAGTGGAAAAAGCCCTCGATATAGGAGCAGGCGGAGTAGTAGTGCCCATGGTCAACTCGCTCGCCGCAGCCCAAGCCGTCGCCCGCGCCGCCAAGTACCCGCCCACTGGGGTGCGCTCGCTGGGTGGCGACCACTATCTCCACTACGGCGACGATTACTTTGAAAAGGCCAACTCTGAGACCTTGCTGCTGGTGCAAATGGAACACATTGATGCCGTCGAGCAAGCCGAAGAAATCATGGCCCTGCCCGGCGTCGATGGCTGCTTTGTCGGGCCGGTTGACTTGGCGCTATCGATGGGCTTGTCGCGCCATCGCTCCAGCTACGAACAGCACTCCGACTATCAGGCGGCGATGGAGCGGATTGTCACTACAACCCTTGCGGTCGGCAAAAAACCCTGCTGCAACACGTATTCCCCCGAGGACTTCGCGGCCAAAAAAGCCGCAGGCTTTCAGGCTCTTACCTTCAAGTCGGACCTCGACCTGCTGATGGACCGAGGGACTCAACTGCTGGACTGTCTCAAGGGAAATACCGAGCACTAAGACCGAGACGAACGGAGACCGCCATGACCCTCACCTGCGCCGATGTAGATTTCGACCTCAAGCTCGCCGAATTCAAAATCAACGGCTACGTCGTCTTTGAGGACATGATCCCCGAGGAAAAGATCGACCGGATCCGCGAGGCATTCCTGCCGCTGCTGGCGCACATCGAGGAGCGCGAGACAGAAGTTTCCAATGTCGAACTCGGCGACCCGCGCATCGGCCAGGGGCGCTTGCAGACGACCAACCGCTACACCTTGACCATCCCGTGGATCGAACCGTTCGCCGACCCGGCCATTTACGAACACCCTGTCATCTTAGAATTCCTCGACCGCTTCTGGCGTCCCGATAGCTACGTCATCACCTGCTACCACTCCAATACCCCCTGCGCGGAAAGCGCCTTCCAACACTGGCACCGCGACACCGGCATCGCCCGCGAGATCCCCCACGTCGGCCTCGAAACCGTTCCGGTGGTAGGAATCAAGTTCCCCTTGGTCGAGACCTCGGAAGAGAATGGCAGCTTTGAAGTGCTTCCTTCGACCCAATACATAGCTGACCCAGAACTTGAAGGCCGCTACGACGAAATCCTCCTCAAAGGTCACTTTCCCTCGGCCCACCGCCTCAACCTCAAAAAAGGCTCGATGTGGGTCCAGGACGTGCGCACCCTCCACCGAGGCACGCCCAACCGCACCCCAGACCCGCGCCCCGAGCTTGTCGTCTGCTACTGCCGCGACTGGTATGCTATCGCGCAAAATATCGAGATGCCGCAGGCTTCCTACGAGTCGCTCTCCGAAAAAGGTCAGCAGTTGCTAAAGCGCTACCGGAAGGTCGATTGGGACTGATTCGTGAGTGTTGGCTCCCTACTCTCCCAACACTTCCCGAGCAACTCTGAGGATGTTGCCGCCGAGGATTTTGCGGATGTCGTCATCGGCATAACCGCGTTGCACCATGCCGACGGTAAACAGCGGGAAGTTCGTCCACGCCGTGCTCTGGAACATGCGCTCTTGACGCCACTCGGAGCGTTGCACGGGGTCGTTGATCTCCCACAGTGCCTCCCAGCGCGGGCGGCTGCCCGGTCGCGCTGGCACCTTGGCGCTTTCTTCTTGGGCGCGGCAGCTAATGTAAGGTCGATCCGTGCCAATGGTCACGTGATCGACGCCGACGGTTTGCACCGCGTGGTTGATGTGGTCGAGCATGGCGTCGATGCAGCCGCTGCCGCCGATAAAAGCCGGCACATTGGTGATGCCCACGGTTCCGCCCTTGTCGGCGATTGCCCGCATCACTTCGTCCGGCTTGCAGCGATGGTGGTGGTTCAGGGCCGCGCAGGCCGAATGGCTGGCGACGATTGGCTTTTGCGATACCTCGGCCGCGTCTAGGCAGGTCTGCCAGCCGGAGTGGGCCACGTCGGCAATCACACCGACCTTGTTCATCTCGGCGATCACAGCACGGCCAAAGTCGCTCAGACCGGCGTTGGCTGGCTCGGCACAGCCGTCGCCGATTGGGTTGCGGCGGTTGTAGGTCAGGTGCATCATGCGGCAGCCAAGCTCGAAGAACTGGCTGATGAAACGCAGCTCCTGCTCGACCGTGGCCTGTTCTCCTGGGAGGGGCACGCCGTTACACGTCTGGTAGATGCAGTGGCGTCCAACGGCTTTTGCGGCGACGATGTCGGAGGGGAAGGCGGCGCGTGCCACGTGATCGCGCATGCGATCCGTCAGATGCGTATAATGCGCCAGCCGCCCCAACATGCGCATGGGGTTGTTGCCCTCTTCGCCGGCGTTTTGAAAGGCGCAAGTCACCCCAGACGCCTCCCAGGCCCCCAAATACTCGGCCTTTAGCTCGTCGTCATAGGCCCAGCGCGTCATTCGCATCTGCTCCGACAGGTACTGCAGCTCGACTTCCGAGGCGCGCGCCTCCACGGCCTGCGCCATGGCCTCGCCGTCGATCGGCGCTATTAGCCCGAGGCTGTACGACTCGCACACGATGGCGTCGCGGTGCAAGGCCAACCCGTGCTCAAATTGCGATGCGGACGGTTGCAAAATTTCGAGCGCTACAGTTCTCGCTTGCTGGATGTTTTCTTTCCAGGCGGTCATTGCTTCTTACCTTTCTTCGGACTGGGGAACGGATGAGGATGGCCGGTGTAGGCCCGCTCGCCGCGTACGAGGATTGCGTCCTCGGGTGTACGCGAGCTGGTGCTGGTTTCCCACACGACGGGCTCTGCTAGGGGTGCGATCTGTTCGTCCGTGACCGCGTTCAGGCGAGCCACCAGCCTTCTCGGCAGGGTTCGCGCTACTCGGTGGAAGCCGTTGTGGCGGAAGTACCAGGCTTCTTCCTGGGTCATTTTTCTTTCCTTGGCACGGGGCCGACGACTGTGCTATTTGTTGGCCTAGTCCTAAAAGCGTTGACTTCTTCGCCGTAATCTGTCATAGTATGGTAGGTTTACCATAAGATAGGGAAAAGCGGTATTTTGAATGCGGCTCTGAGAGACGTAACATGGGTTGGAGATTCTCGTGAACAAGTCCGAAGTTTTCCCCAAGCTGCGAGGAGAATCGTCGGTGAAGCCCTGCGTTTTGCTCAGCAGGGAGAGAAACATCCAAAAGCAAAACCGTTGCGGGGGCTCGGTCCGGGCGTGTTGGAGATTGTAGCCCGTTACGACACGGACACCTATCGCGCCGTCTATGCCGTTAGAATTAGCGAGACCATTTATGTGCTTCATGCGTTCCAAAAGAAGTCTATTCGTGGCAGCAGCACTCCGAAAAAAGAGATTGATTTGATTCGACAGCGATTGAACAGGATAAGAGCGATGGAGACAGAAAATGACTGAAAACATTCGGTTTGAGCAAAGCTCTGGGAATGTGTTTAAGGACATTGGGTTCCCTGAAGCAGAAGCAGAACGCGAATTGTTGAAGGCCGATCTCGCCATTGAAATCTACCGCATTATCGCGGGACGGAAACTGACGCAGGCAAAAGCTGGGGAACTCCTCGGCGTTGATCAGGCGGATGTGTCGCGCCTGAAGAACGGGGATTTTGACCGTTTCAGCGTGGAACGGCTATTTGCATTTCTCAACCGACTTAATCGCAATGTCGAAATTCGCATTACGCCGGCGGAAAACGCAAAGGGACACCAGCGGGTCGTCGCAGTGTAGAGACGAATCGGAGGAACAAGACATGTCAGAGAAACTATACGAAGCTGCTTTTCCGTATGCCGAGGACATTCTCGCCTTGCCGGTGGAAGACCTCGACCAAACTGCGAAGTGGTACGGCGCGGCCTTTGGACTTGTGGAGGTCGAAAGGCGCGACGATCCCGTACCGACGGTCATTCTCGAACGCGATGGTGTGCAGATCGGGTTTGCGGTCAATGGCGGCGACGCCAGCCAAGAGGGCGCGGCTATTTTGGTGAATGACATCCACAAGGCCCGCGACGAGATAGAGGCGAATGGGGTCGAGACGGGTAATTGGCGAGTAGAAGAGCGCGATGGAAAGAAATATCAGGTTTTCTTCGTAGTCGCCCCCGACGGGCTTTGTTACTACTTCCACCAGCCGATTGAAGACGCCAGATAGCGATTGTTGCGATTAATCCGGTCGGCTTACGTCGATCACGCAGACTGAGATTTTGCGCGCCTCGTCGGGGGACAGGGTTGCTTCTAGTCGCTTTTGCAGCTCCTCGGCGTTAGTGGGGCGGGTGCCGGAGGGTGGGGGCGGTGTGCGGTCTTTGCCGAACCAGAATACCAAGTAGATGCCGTAGCCGTCTGTGTCTGGGTCGATCGTGTACTGGGTGATCAATTGGTTTCGCAGTGCGCTCCAGAGCTCTTGATGAGAGTTCTTTTTAATCTCCACCGGCACTTGAAAATCTGGATAGACAACACATATATCGGTTCGTGTGTTGCCGATATGCTGCACCTCGGGTTCGGCACTGGGGAAGTACGGACGTAGATCGCGGAGTAGCGCATCTCGACAGGAATTCTCGTGCTTCGGATTTGTAGGGTTCTGGTTTTTGTCCTCGTTCCAGTACGGACGCCAATAATTGGCATTGTTCGTACTGATTCGATCTGCGATTTCATCGAAACGATCTACCAAAAGAGCTGCGAGATCGGCAGCATTGGCTGGCTTACCGTCATTCAACGTCTGGCAGACCTGCTCGATAGTGGGGCGACGATAGCTGGCGTCGCGCCAAGTCACCCGTTGGGCATCTTGCGCCCGCGATAGTACGTCGCGCCAGCGGGATATGGCCGGGTCGGCAAGAAGGCGATCCAAGGCATCGCTCGCATCTTTGGCGGGAGAAGCGGTGAGGCGTTGTATCAGGCCGTTGACAAGGAGAGAGGCTTGCGTTTCAGGTGTAACCCATCCTTCCACATTCAACTGATCGGAGCCGACGTAGCTGCCAACGAGGCGGATGAGGAGTTCCAACGACGCAATCCCCAACTCATCAATTGGGAACTGCATACTATGTTTGAAATAAAAGAACCCCACCACCCTTCGAGTCCGGCGCTCGTGTCCCTCTACAAAGTCTCTCAGGAGATTATTGTACGCCCTTGGAGAAACGATGATGCCCGCCGCCAACCAATGCAAGCGCTGGGCGTCGTTCATGCTCTTTCGGGATAGCTTCTTTTTAATCAGTTCCTGAAGCGATGACCTGTCGGCGTACTGAATTGCGGCCCAGAGCAGATAATCTAGGTCTTCGACCTGCTTCAGCTTGCAACGGGTCGGAAAGGCACGAAGCAGGGGTAAGCTAGCGTGTTTGGCGACTTGCGCGTGGGCTTTGTCATGTGCGAGCGCAAAGAGCCCAGAAATATGATCGCTACCGCCACGGAGTTCGGACTTGCCGGATTGTATCAGCACATCGGCTACGATACTAGGGCGAGAATCGAGGAGTCGCCAATACCAATTGGGATTTTTGGAACTGGACAACCAATAATGGAACGCGAGCCCCTTGCATATCTGACCTTCGGTGAACCGACATATCTGCTCCGGTGCCGTCCTTTCGATTTCCGCCAAACCCGCCAGAAAAGGCCAGCCGAGAGTGTGCCTGTGGTCCTTTTCTCTGAGCTCGAGAATCTCCTCGACATCCGGCACATCCTCCCGGTCAATAACGCCACGAATGCCCAGACGAACTGCATCGATTAAGTTTCGATCCTTTAGCTCCTGCTCAATATCCTTCGGTCCGCCTGGAATGTGAAAATTGATGGAGTCTCCGAAGTACCTGAGTGCAATTCGGTAAAGTAAGCAGGGGTCGGCTCGGTTCTCACGCAGTGCAGCCTCATTGGAGCGGACATATTCAAGCCATTGTTCCTCTTGCTGATTTCGATCTTCGGCGTATTGTCTGTCCCGTTCTTGCAATTCCTGTTGTCGTGGCGAAGTGGACGGAGGAGTAAGCAGTTGATTCAAGTACGCCGCTAGCGTCTCGTTCCTCTGCGTGTATTCTTGTAGGACTTCGAGAGACAAGCCCTCGTTGCCGATTTGATCGGTATGGGCCGAGAAAGCCCATTCGAGCAGGAGTTTGGCAACTCGCGGTTTGGTGTCCGCCATGGAGACGGCCTGCTTTAGGCACCAACAGCCGAAGTCGGGCGGTGGACTGGCACCGTACAGGCGATGATAGCCATTAAAAACGAAATGTTGCCACTCGTCGGATTCGTGCCACCGCTCTAGTCCTTCCATGACGGCGGCCTTCTGAACTTCAGGATGTTGCTCTAGCCACAAACGTATCTCTTGGATGGCCTCTTCGGCACTGCCCCAGAATCCGTCCTGATTCTCTGCGAAATTCGCATTGAGCCAGTCGTAGAGACGCTTGGTTTCTAGTTCCTCTCCGTGTGCTTTCAGGCCGCGAACCAAGAGCTTTAGGAGAAGGTCGCTCAAATCCCAGACATCCAGAGCAAGCCGCAAGCTGGGAAGCCTCTGCTGCAAATGGTCGAGAAGTTCACCTACCTGCTCGTCCGAGGACTTCTCGATAAGGTCAATCTCCCAGAACAGACAGTATCTCCCGATGGGTCCCGATTTTTCTATCTCGGAAAGGTAGTCCCACACTTCCGCCGGCGGTAACTCTTGGGGGTAGAGTTGGGTTAGCAAAGTGCCGAGAAGCTCGTTGTTGGAAACGGAGGCGCTCCCGTTTTGAATATCTGCTAGCAGCGCTTTGAGCTTGCCCGTTTTGTCCGGGCTGTCCGGGCAGTTGTGGATGAAGGCATCAAGGGTCAATGTATTGATGTGCGGCCACCACGTGTCGTCGCGGACGATTTTGAGCAGAAGCTCAGAAAGACTCGGCAGGGGTTCTCCTTTCGTCAAAATGTCCAATACGAATTCGGTAAACATCTGACTGTCTTGGATATGATTACTGTCAGTCAGGATTTCCTCAATCACGGGTTCCATATCGGGCGTGGCGAGCGCACCAAAGGGCGCGGTCTTCAGAAACACAGAACGGAGCCGGACCCCCTCGCGGTGTAAGGATTCCAGTAGCGCACGTTTCTCGTCGGTGGAAAACTCGCGGATGTCGCCGTATAGCCCAACGCCGATGGGGTCGCGTTCGATTAGATCCGCCCGGGCGTCTTTGCAATGGGCCGCGAGCCAAGCGGACAAGCCTCTCATCTCCGTAACCACAATGCCGTCCTCTCCCACAATCAGGGCGGTTACGCGCCGAGCGGGAAGCCCGCGTTTGATGACTTCGGCGAGGTGCCGAGCACCGAGGAATTCGGCAATGTGACGATGGATCGGGGTGAAGCGGTTATCGGATGCGCTCTTGAATAGCTTTGTGGCGAGTGCATAACGAAGCATTTCAAGGCTGCCAGAGTCGCCCTGGTCCAGAGCGGGATACTTTTCGTCCGCTTGGCCGCGCAACGTGTACCCAGCCGCACCCGAAATCAATTGAATAGCGCAGAGCCGCCCGGCGGTGTCGAGAAGCTGCTCGGACGAAGGTGGACCTTTCGACGCTTGCGCCTCTTTGTGTCCTAGGTGGTGCTCGTCAACAATCTCACGACAAGCCATCTCGAAAGTCTCTTTGCGGCTCTCTGGCCAGCCTCTGCCGCTAGCGACTGCCTTGGCCAACATATCAAGGCTTAGGGGGTTGGCGAGTAGTCCGTCTACTCCTTTGTCTTTGGCTGTCTCGATGAATGTATGGGCGTCTGGGATATCCGACCGAGCATTCAGGATTTTCTTCACGTCAGAGTCTGTCAGGGGATCGAGGCGTAGCACCCTCACCTTGGAATCCGGTGACACAGATTCTAGGCGCTCTTGATCACTGGTCCCTAGCCAGTCCGCTTGTCGACACGACAGCCGAAAGCGCGGCTTGCCCAGTGCGCGAAGAAACTTCCTAATCTCTCTGAACGCACTCTCGCCTTGTGAGCCAGCCCTAACCTCATCTAGTCCATCAATGAACAGTGTCTTCTCCCTCCATTCGGACGGAATATCACTCACGTCGTATGTGAGGAATTCATCGACGGTGATCACACGGGAATAGGCCTTCTCCCCAAGCGCCTCGCACTCGGCCTCAAACGCAGTCGTCTTACCTGCCCCAGGATCGCCGAGCAACACATAGGCTGGCACATCCCGGAACGCTTCGAGAGGTCGGGATTCCTTCTCCTGATACTGCTCCTCATTCCTTGCCGAAATCTCGGTGCAGGTACGGAGAACGATCATGCTCATGCTTCCTCGAACCAGTAATGGGCCGGCACTGTGAGAAACTCATTCAGCGGGATGCCACCTTCCCCAACGAGCAACAAACGGTGGGGATTAAAGCACCTTTCAAACTCGTCCATGCCTCCCAAGAGCATCCTGTTCGCGCCGCTCTTCACTTCGATGGCGATGATCCGAGCGCCCCGTTGCAGGACGAAATACACCTCGTGCGACCCGTATCGCCAATATTGAAGACGGACGTCGGATGTTGCGGTATTGAACAAGTGCGCGCCGACTGCGCTCTCGACTATACGCCCCCAGAAGCTGCGGTCTGCCTGCGCCTCACCGAAGGAATACCCCGAACCGGCGGTCATCAGGGCCGTGTTGAGCACATTGAGCTTGGGACTTGAAGCGCGAACCCGATGCACTCGGCCAGCGTATTTCGGCACCCCAGCCAGCAATCCGGCGCTTGCGAGCAAATCGAGGTAGCGCGCTAGAGTGGTCGTATTCCCAGCGTCTTGGAGCTGTCCCAGCATCTTGGTGTACGACAGGATTTGCCCGGAATAGACGGCTCCCAATTCAAAGAGCCGCTTCAGCAGCGCCGGTTTGTCCACCCGGGTCATGGCGAGGAGGTCGCGCTCAATGTTCGGCTCGACGAGCGCGCCGAGGATATAATTGCGCCACCGATCTGGGTCCCGAACGAATGGGACCGCGCCTGGGTAGCCGCCGAAGTAGAGGTAGCGAGGCAGGTCGAAGTCGAAGGCTGCGGACATTTCGTCGAATGACCAGTGCGCGACGCGAATAGATTCAAAGCGGCCGGCGAGGCTCTCGCTCAATCCCGATTGCATGAGCAGCGGGGCCGAGCCGAGGATGACCACGTACAAGGGACAATCTCTGGCGCGGTCGGCGTCCCACAATCCCTTGATGATCTCCGACCACTGGGGAACCTTCTGAATCTCGTCGAACACCAGCACGAATCCCCCTAATTGTTCCGCCTCTCGCCGTGCTTCTTCCCAGTGGCGCACCAGCCATTCCGCATCTCGCACTTGTGGTGCAAGGAAGGTCGCCTCTGTCTCAGCGGATGGGACGCGAAATTCGGTAGAGTCGGGTTCGTCAACAGCCAAGTAGCGGTTTTCGAGGTCAATCTGCCGCAATGCTTGGCGCACGATGGTGGTCTTGCCGGTTTGGCGCGGCCCGAACAGGGCAATAAGCTGCCGGGGCGGCTCGGCAAGCCGGCGACAGAGTGTGGCGACTTGAGAACGTTGAAAGGGTGCCATAGAGATTAAATTATGCTATTGAGTAAAATTACTCAATAGCGTAATTAGAGACAGAGCGGTCGGTGCGAATTGGAATTAAAAATCGCTACTCAGATCGCCCAGCCAAGGGGGATCCAGCACTTCTGGAGAGACGCCGACAGCAGTGGGCGAATCGGTTGCTCCGACTCGGATCGCCGCCGACAAAGACAAGAGAATTAGAATTAGAGACATTCACACTACCTGTGTAGTTCGAGGGCTCCGCCGATTTCCACGGCGAGGTCTAGGATAACGGCCCCGTCTTCCACTGGTAATTCGAAGGCGGCGGATTTTTCTAGGCAGCGGTCGTAAACCTGGACTTGGAGGCATTCGCCTTCGACGCCTTCTAGACGAGTGTAGAGGCGCTCTTGGGCACCGCCGTTGAGGATCCACATGCGGCGGATATTCTCCGATGGCACTGCGAGTACGCCGGGGAAGGTGGGGGTAAAAGCGCCCCAGAGTGCTTCGTCGCCGAGATGCAGAGAAAAAAGCGAGTGGTGCGGATCGGCGCTGAGAAGCTGATGGCGACCGAAGAGCAACAAGTCGCGGTGCTGGCGATAAAAGGCGAGCCAAGCGCGGGTGATGCGTTGGTGCTCTGCGGGCAAAGCGCGCAAGTCCATCGAGAGCATGGGCACGGCACTTGAGACGAGGCTGGCCATAAAGCGGGCGACGTTTGCGGGGCTTTCCTCGGGTAACCAATAGGCCGGGTCCGTGTGTACGGCCACGTTGCCTGAGCGGCCAGCTTCTGGGTTGAGGATATAGCTTTTGAGCCGAGTACACATGCGGCGAATGTGGTCGGGGTCGAAGGGTGCGTCTTGGGCGCGGTGGCTGGTGGCAAAGGGCCGGGTGGCGAGGGTCGAGTAGTTCATGCGGTATTCGAGCAGGGCGTCGGCGCGCACTTGCGTGGCGGTCTGGTAGATGCCTTGGAGCAAGTCGTACACGGCCTCGCCGTAGTCGGCGATATCGTGCTCGTGGTCGGTGGTGCAGGGCAGGCTGGCGCGGTCTTGCAGCGGGTCGATGAAATCGATCTTGAGGCCGTTGCAGCCGTAGGTCTGCATCAGGTGTTTGACCGTGCGATAGGCGTATTGGCGCACCCCAGGGCAGCGGGGACAGAGGAAGTTGCTCGCTTCGTCGGAGCCTGCGGCTTGGAAACGGTGCTTCTGTATGAAGGGCTCGTCGGCTAGCTCGCTGATATTGAACAGCGGCGCGCACCACAGCAGGATGGTCAAGCCCTCGGACTGGACCTCTTCGACGAGACCCTTGAGGTCGGGGAATTTGCTTGCGTCGGGAATGTAGTGGCCGGTGTCGGGGTCGAAGCCGTCGTTTTTGAACCAGCCTGCATCGACGATGATATTGCCGATGCCCCATTCTTTGAGCAGGGGCACCATAGAGCGGATGTAGTCGGCATCGACATCGTTTTTGATGCCGTACCAAGAGCACCAGACCGGCTCCCACCCCGAGGGTGGCGCTGACGGCAAGGCGACTTTGTGCAGCTCGTCGTAGGCGCGCGAGAAGGCGCGCACCTCGTCGAAGACGGGGCGGTCCTCGCATGACAGGTAGAGCGTCTCTTCCCAAATGCTCGTCTCGCGGGGAGCGGGATCGAAGAGGCGCTGTAAGGACATGTTGGCGTCTTCGTCGTAGCAGCTATGACGGGTATCCGCCGCATGGACGTGGTCCATAAAGCCCATGCAGAAGCGGTTCTGGTCAAAGCGGTTTAGCGCGGCGACGAAGGGAAAGGACCAAGAGGTGAAGGTGCGCTCCTCGACGCCCCAAGGCAGACTGATTAGGTCGCGCTTGCCGATGGCTTCGTGTAGCACGGGCACGAAGACGCGATGCAGATCTAGGCCGGGGACTGCGGCTTCCACCTTGAACGCGGTGACTTTGAATGGGCTGCCATCCACCCGGCGCAATTGCAATTTCAGCAGCAGACTTTTGGGGCCGAGCGGCGTTTCGGTACAGGAGTACTCGTAGTGGTCATCCGCATAGGTGCCGGGGGCGTCGATTTGCTGGTCGTCCAACGCCGGGTCCGCCGTGAGGGTGACGGACAAGGGGATGCCGTTGAAGCGGGTGGCGTAGCGCATAGAGGTCTCTATCTTGCATTTCTTTTGGCAATCGCCAGAAAGCCTAGCCGAGTGGGAGCAGGCTCAGGTGGCGTGTTCTTGATTTGCAGAGCGATAGCGCCTACTTTCGTCGTAGCTCTAGCCCATTTGCGAGTAGTGCGTGATTAGGCTTCGTTTGCGATTTACGCTCTAGAAAACACTCCTGTTAGGTAACATCCCAGCTTTAGAAACAATAGTATAAGCATCGTTTATATCTCAATCTATACTACTCGGCCTCGTTGAATTGTACAGCGATGGTTCCGAGTTTGGATCTATGGTCAGCTCGGTCGATGAATTACGCACATTACACGGTCATATTTCAGATTTAGCGGAACATATGAACCGTCTTAGTGGGAGATACTCTCCTCTTTAGAAACGAATACGCGACGCAAATAGAGGTCTTTCGCGCACAGGTAGAGGCCCTCGTCCGCAACACATGAGGAGGCTGAAGTGGTAAGAGTTGAAGGGAACATACCGTTTGTCGAGCCGCCCCAATGGGCCGTTCTCGAGCGCAGCCTAATCGACCTGATGGACGCGTCCGTCCATCCGCTCATGGAGCGCTACGTGCGCCCGGACGGCTCGGTGCTGTGGCCGCCTACAGAGGACTTTAGCAGCATCGATGGTTTGGACGACGCGTACGAGAGCTTCCACAACTGGCCGCTTTTCTATCTGATGGGCGGCGGCGATCACGTGCTCGAATATTCCCACCGCACCTGGGAGGGTATCACCCGGCAGTTCACTCGCTACGATACCGGCCACGGCCATCCCATGATCGTCAAAGAATACGAGCAAGGGTATGACTGGATGCACCAAGGCGAGGGGTACTTGTTTTTCTATTTGCTGTGCCTCGCCGATCCAACCGAGAAGAACGTCGAGCGCGCCAAGCGCTATGCGGGGTTCTATCTCAACGAAGACCCGGAGGCTCCCAATTACGACGCGGAAAAAAAGCTCATCCGCTGCGCCCACAACGGCAGTATGGGACCGGCGCATCGCAACTTTGAAAAGCACTACACGGTCTATC
>JAJEEZ010000408.1:0-8751 GCA_022820705.1 Candidatus Latescibacterota bacterium
GCGCACGCCACCAAAGCGCAAGATGATCAGCTTCAACAACCAAGCGATCAACGCCGAGAACCAGATCTGACTCGTCAGCCAACCCACGGCAATAGCAAAGCCGATCGGGTGAAAGGGCCACCAAAACCACCGGTGCTGCGCCCACATTAGAAAGCCCTCCACGGCCGCGCCGATCCCCTTGAAGAGCCAGCCGCGCATGTCGGCCTCGGGCATATTGAGAATGGTCGGGCCGATATAGGGCCAGCCGTGGGCACCGGCCCAATTGATCAGCGACAGATTAACCGCTCCATGGGTGTAGGCCAGTTTCAAGGTCATGTAGGCCGCGGCCAAAAGACTGCACACCAGCGCCAGCATCAGGCCCCAAAACAGCCGCGTCTTGGGGCCGGGGATCAGCTCGGCGAGTTTGAGGCCATTGGCGCACGCGACCATCGGCGAAGTGCGCGATTCGCCCTGCCAAATAAAGGTGAAGTTGAGGGCGACCAAGCCCTTGGCCCCGAGGACCGAGGTGCCCAAACCCGAAATGATGAAGTACGCCGGGACAATGGGGCTGCGGGCGGTGGCCACGCCGCCGGTGGCTACCACGCGTGCGACCAAGATGAAGAACAGCAAGCTGACGACGAGCAGGACCGGAAGCACCGCAATCGGCACCCCCGAGCGCCAGAGCCACACGGCGACGAACAGCAGACTGCCCAAAAAGCCGAGCAAGGCCGTGCGATAGCTGAGCAACTCCTCGCTGTCATCGACACCGCCGCGCGGGTCCCAGAGCTTGCGCCATACCTCTTTGAGATGGGGCCGGGCCGTCCACAGTCCAAAGAGCACCAACACAATGACCGCGCCGGTGGCTTGATGGGTCAGGTCGGCTGGCTGCGAGTACTCGTACGCGCTCAGGCGCTCGGTGCTGGCAATGCCGAGCGTCTTAAAGACCCCTTCCTCCACCTTGGAGAACACGTAGAAAAACCAAATGCTGAACGTGATCTCGAGATTGACCAAGTAGAAGAAGCCGACCCAAGCCAAGTTGAGCGCAACCGGCAGGTGCAAGGTATGATTTAAGAAGGAAAACCGGCCGCGAGGGTTGTATTCGGGCACGATGGGGAAGTAGTGATTGAGGGCGTTGAGACTGAGCAGGATGCAGGGCACGGCAAACCCCAGCCACATCCGCTGATCCTTAAAGAAAGGAGCCACGCGCATCTGGGCTTCCTTCTCAATCATATTCTGCGGTAGCTGAACCATCGGATAGGTCAGCCGCTCGTGCTCCGACCACTGGCGGTGGAGGATGGCGCTCATGCAGATCAGCATGAAGCTCATGGCCACGATCAACGCCAGCCAGTAGGCCATCGGCTCCACCCAGACGCCCCACGGGATGGACTCACCCTGCGGCAGACCCTCGTAGTAATTCTTGATGGCCTCGAAGTCCTGCGGCGCAATCCACGAAGGGATAAAGTCGTAGAACAGCTCGGCGTAGTTGTTTTCGGGGGTGGCGTAGTAGAAGGGATAGACGATGGTGCCAATGAGGAAGAACATCAGGCCCCACGTCGGCACCGTGACCGCCATCATCAACATGCAGTAAATCAGCACCAGATCGGCTTTGGACAGGGCGAAATGGCGGCCGAGCAGAGCCACAAATCCATTGACGGCAAAGGTCAGAACAAAAAAGAGAAAGAGCGCACCCGGCGAAGAAGGATTAAAGCCGACCCAGTAGTAATTGAACACGACCCCGTACGGCGCGAGCAGACCCACCGCTAGGGAGAGGGCTATCCCGATTAGCAATCCCCTAATACTGAAAAGCGATTTGGGCATGTGTGGGCCGACGAGTTCCGTCGATGATCCTACTCAGCGGCCGAGGCGGCCAAAAGCCCCCCATCCACCGGCAAAGACGCCCCGGTGATGCAGCCAGCGGCCGGCGAGCAAAGGAAGACCACGGCCCGGCCAATGTCTTCGGGGGTTCCCGGACGACGCAGGGGAACTATGTTGTGGAGCCGTTCATTGAGAACGCCCAATGTCGGAGGCGATTCGTTGAAGACGTGATCAGTGTCCATGTATCCAGGCATGATGGCGTTGCAGCGGATTCCGTGTTCGCCCAAGTCAACGGCCATGCTTTCGGTCAGGCGCAAGACGCCGGCTTTGGCGGCCCCGTAGGCCGTGTCGTTTTTCCACGCTCTCCGCCCGTGTACCGAGGAGGTGCTGACGATGGCTCCGCCGCCGCCTTGCGCCACCATGGCGCGCGCCGCTTGTTGCGAGCACAGAAAAAAACCTTTGAGGCCCACGTCGAGATTTTGGTCCCAATTCTCCTCGCTGAGTTCGAGGAAAGGCTCGCCCGTGCCGCCGTAGGGGTTGTTGACCAAAATGTCAATGCGGCCGAACCGTTCGAGAAAGGCCGCAAACATCGCCTCGACTTGGACTCTATCGGAAATATCGCCAGCGAAGAATTCGGCATCCCGGCCCATGGCGCGGATCAGGTCCAAGGTTTTGCCGGCATCGTCGTCCTCGTGCAGGTCGTTGATCCCCACGTCGCAGCCCGCTTCGGCTAAAGACAGGGCAATGCCGCGGCCAATGCGGCGCTTGCCGCCGGTGACGAAGGCTTTCTTTCCACTTAGCAAATATGGGTCGGACATGGTGTACTCCTTGCGTTAAACGATCTCGGGATGTTCGTGAATCGAGGGGGTGGCCATAATGCGCTTTTGGCGTTCGGTCAGCTCGCCGTACTCTTCGAGGTTGTAAAACTCCTTGGCCCACGTCGAGTACCCGGGGCTGTACTTGTAGAGCAACGTGCGGCGTTGGTGCTCGGCGCGCCACGGCATGGTGCCGTGGATGAGGGCCTCGGTAAAGAACAGCGCATCCCCGGCCTTGGCCGTCGGTTGGACCACGTAGTGCGCGTCGCGCTCAAAGTGCCTGACGTCTTGCGGCAGGTTGCGGGGGTAGTTGGTCTTGTGGCTGCCCGGTACGCAGGCAAAGCCGCCATCGCCCTCATTGGCATCGGCGAGAAAAAAGGTCACCACGCTCAGGCCATTGCGCATCTGGCCGTCGCGGTAGCTAAACCAGTGGTCGGTATCTTGGCTCGGGCCGCCGTGGAGACCGCCACGGGTGTCGCCGCGATCCATGATAATGGCATAGTCGTGGTCGATGCGGACCTTGGGGCCGATGAGTTCGATTAAGTAGGGCAGGATTTTGGGATGGTCGATCAGGTTTTTGGTAGCTTGGCCCCAGCTACTGACCTTGTTCAGGTCGTTGCGGGGGTGGTTGTCCCAGCCGTTGATATACCGGTCCACCAGCGCGTTGAGATCGTCCAGTTCCTGCTGGCTGAGGACGTCTTTGATGACCAGATAGCCCTCTAGGTCAAAGACGAATTTTTCTTCTTCATTCATGGCGTGCTCCTTTATGCGTAGATGTCCTGCATCTGATAGGCGTCGAGCGAGAGCAATTCGGCGCTCTGGCCCTGTGCGCGCAGCGAGACCCCGACGCTGTCGGCGCGGTCGGGATAGACCCGCGCGGCCACGCATTGCTGGCCGTTGGCAAAGACTTCGACGACGCTCTTATCGACGAAAATCCGCAGCTTGAGCGTCTCGCCCGGGCCGAGGATGACCGGAGCGGTCTCCGGGGCGCGGGATAGAACGTCGGGCGCGACAGAAGAATACGAGGTGTCGAGCGAGATCAGGCTCTGGTGGTGGTCGCTGCCAAAGACGCGGTTGCTGAAGCCCCGGTTTTTGAAAAAGGCAATGCGCGTGTATTCCTCCTTGCCGGGAGCGCGCAGGACATTGAGTTCGACCATGGGCGCGTCTTGCGGATCGATTTCAGCGACGATTTCCATGGCGTTGCCTCGGACCGCATCGAGGACGAGCTCTTCGTTGGCGGGGAGGGTAGTTTTGCCAACGCGCTGATGGTCCCGCCTAAGCGACTCAAGGTCCCCGGCCGGCTCCATGGCCAAGTCGTCGCCGACCACGGTCAGCCGACGGGGCAAGGTCATAATCTGGTTCCAGTTCTGGGTCGGTTTGCCGGGGTTCATGTTGAAGATGACCAAGACGCCACCCTGGCCATCGGGGGTCGCCGAAGGGGCGTGGACGCCCGAGGGCGCGGCCGCGCCAAAGTTGAACTTGGCACCGTAGGTCACGATGAATTTATCGCGCTCAGTGTCGTAGTCGCCGAGCAGGTACTGGCCACCGCTTCTATGGCTGAAGAAGAGGAGAATGTGGCGGTCGCCGATCGGCCAGAAATAGGGACAGGCTCCGTCGTCGCCGACTAGCGTGTACCCGTCGTCCTCCGCGAAGGGGTGGAGGTACTCCCAGTGTTCGAGATCGCTCGACCTGAAGAGGAAGTTGGCGCGCACGGGCTTGCCAGCCGGACCTTCGGGCTTGGTGCCCGCCGACAGCGAGTAGTACGCGTCGCCCTGCTTCCAAATGCAAGGATCGAAGACTCGGTAGGGCGCGTCGGCGCGGATGGGGATCACGGCCTTGTTGGCGACCTTTTCCCAGTTGAGCAATAGCGGGTCCGAAGAAGTGGCGACCATGTTGCCGACCTCGGTGCCGTGGTACATGGCAATGACGCGGTCTTCCTCGACTAGCGCAGCACCCGAAAAACAGCAGCGCTCCGGGTTCGGATAAATGCAGTACGGCAAGTCGCGCCAGTGGACGAGATCGTCGCTTATGGCGTGGCCCCAGTGCTGGCGAGTATCCTCCGGTGGATAGGCTTGGTAGAAGAGATGATAGCGGCCCTGCCAGAAGCACAGTCCGTTGGGATCGTTGAGATTGGCTTCGGGGTTGATGTAGTGGTAGATGGGGCGATGTGGGTCGCCGGCGTACGAGCGGCGCGCTTCAAGCATGCGGAGCATCAGCGGATTGGTAGCTAGCGCCTCCTCTTGTTCGGCCAAGGTGTCGGGGAAGGTGTAGTAGGGGACCTTTGAAGTGTAGTCAGGCGCGGCAGTCATGGAATCCTCCGGTTCGATGAGTGATCGTTAGGGCGGCGAGAAAGTATAGGTCTTGCGCGGGCGTCAATCCAGTCTTGGGCAGAACTGCCCATGCAGTGCGGTTTGACAATCACCGTGCGAATGCGCTCTATTCCCTTAGATCAACGTATTGAGTCAGCTTTTTGTTCGACATCAGCGGCTAATCGCGCCATTGCAAAAAGGAGCAAATCTTCTATGGTCAAACCCGAAGTACTAGAAGCCTTTAAGGAATTCGACTCGCCGACGATTTTCAACGCCATCGTGTTAAAGTGCGGCCTGCCCAACGAAGAGTACACCGACCATCGGATTCACTATCTGCTGCCGGAATTGGGTCCGGTCATCGGCTATGCAGTAACCGCGGAAGTAACGACCAACGATCCCGACTCCGTAGCAGTCCCTTGGGACGGGTACTACGAAGCAATCGACGCCATGGAAGGGCCCGTATTCGCAGTGATGAAGGACGTGGACTCGCGTCCCGGACGCGGGGCCAGTTTTGGCGACGGCATGGCGCGGCTGCACCAGCGGCTAGGTGCGGTAGGGGCCGTTGTCGATGGAACAGTGCGCGACTTGGAGGGGATCCGCCGGGTCGGGCTGCCGATCTTCGCCTGGGGGACGGTGCCAGGTCACGGCGTATTCAACGCGACGCGGGTCAACGCGCCCATTACCGTCGGGTCAGTGCGGATTCGGCCGGGAGACCTGATCTTTGGCGACGGCGACGGCTGCGTGCGCATTCCCCTGGAGCACGCCGAGGACGTGTTGGAATTGGCCGCAGAAGTGCGGGACAAGGAAGCCAAGATTTTTGCGCTGTACGATTCAGACGACTTTTCCCTCGACAAGTGGCGAGAGTCGCGCAAGTAGGGGCAACCCTTGTGGTTGCCCTCATCGCCGCCCGCCAGTCGTCGCAGCGGGTAGCGCCGACCAAAGGAGGACACTATGGAGACCACCACCGTAAAAATTGATCCCAAGGAAGAAATCGGCTTCATGACAGTCGATGAGACTGATTTTGCCGCTTTCTCCCTGAGCCAGCAGATCCGCCATCTCGAAATGGAGGGCTACGTGCTCATGCCGGATGTGCTCGACGCCGATCACATTGCAGCGCTAAAGGCCGAGCTAAAAGACCTGCCGATGGGACAAAAGGACTACAGCGAGGCCCAAACCTTCCACCACGAGCCCCAG
This sequence comes from Candidatus Latescibacterota bacterium, assembly GCA_022820705.1. Classification (GTDB taxonomy): domain Bacteria; phylum Latescibacterota; class UBA2968; order UBA8231; family UBA8231. Next base: position 6,113 of record JAJEEZ010000408.1, read on the forward strand.
TGCGCGAGCCGGTTGGTAGCCGAGCTGATCGGCTATCCGCCGATTGCGGAGTTCCTCAAAGCGCTCATGGGGCCGGACATCGTCTTCACGCACGGGCTTTTCACTCGCACCCTCTCCGGCTCGCCGGGCATTTCAATGCACACCGACGGCCAGCCATTCGGCTCGTCGATCTTTGGCTTCGAAGGCTCTTCGCCGCGCCTTTTGCGAGTGCTCTACTACCTCGACGACCTGCCGCCCGAGCGCGCGCCCTTCCGGCTCATCCCGCGCTCCCATCTGTCGTTTCACGCCCAAGCCAACCCGTACGTGCGCTATGTTTCGCACCCGCAGGAAATCACCCTCTGTGCCAAAGCTGGTTCAGTAGTAATGATACCCGCCCTCCTCTTCCACGGCACCCATCCCAACAAGGATTTGGCCCCTCGGGAACTGATCCAGTTCGGCTACCGGCCGGCTTGGGCGGGGCCGGTTCAGCCGATGGACGATTGGGACCCGGAATGGGTAGAGAACGCGCCGGCCGTGGCCAAACCTTTCCTCCAAAGCCGCAACACCACCGGCAAGGAGTGGAAACAGGTCCACAAACCCCAGGGCATGCAGCGCGACGCACCGGGCATCAATCCAGACCGCTGGGGGAACTAAGGCATGAAACTAGCCGAACTCACTTGGCCCGACTTGGAGCAGGTATCCAGAGACGCGGTAGTAGTATATCCCATAGCGGCGTTTGAACAGCACGGGCCGCATCTGCCGTTTATAACGGACACCGCCGAGGTCGCCGCCATCGTCGATCGCCTCGACGCAGAGATTCCCGATCAGGTCCTCTGTCTCCCGGCGCAGTGGCTGGGCTATTCCCCGCACCACCTGCGGTTCAAGGGCACCATAACAGCCCAATCAGAGACCCACATCAACATGATCGTCGATACCGTCAGCAGCATGGTCCACGCCGACTTCGACAAAATCCTCATCGTCAACGGCCACGGCGGCAACGTTCCCAATATGAACGTCTCCCTCCAGCGCCTGATGGAGAAGTGCCCGGACGCGAGAATTTATGGGACCTCTTGGTTTGCCTACGACGAGCTCGGCGAGATCAGAGAGGCAGGGCCCCACGGCTGGGGACACGCGGGCGAGATGGAGACCTCGGTAATGATGGCCCTGCATCCCGAGTGGGTCAAAGCAGATCGCCTGCAAAAGGACGGCCATCCGCCGCAGTCCGAGCGCGCCGGCCAAGTCTCCCGCTACCGCTGGATCCACCAATCGACCGACCAAGGCACCTACGGCGACCCCACCTTTGGGTCCGCCGAAAAGGGAGAGCGCTTCATCCGCGCCGCGGTCGAGGTGTTGGTCCGCATCGTCGAGGACATAAGGAAGGGGCACTTGTAGGTCGATGAATACAACTTGCCCAGCCAGCGCAAAATTGCGACAGTAAAGCTAGCTTTTTTAGAGGAGAACATCCCATGGAAATGACAAAAAACCAGCGCAAAATAAACTGGTATCGCTGTCCCTTGCCGCGCGAGACGCTCGCCGCGCTCAACCAACGCAGTGACTTTTGGGGGCTGCTGCAAACGCTGGGGCACCTAGGTCTGCTAGCGGCGACGGGCGCGGGGGCTTGGTACGCGGCCGAGCACTTGGCCCTGCCGTGGTTGCTGCTGATCCTCTTTTTCCACGGCACGTTCTACGCCTTTTTGCTCAACGGCTTCCACGAATTGTGTCATTCCACGGTCTTCAAGAGCAAGTTCCTCAACTATTTCTTCCTGCGCGTGTTCAGCTTTCTCGGCGCGTACAACCACATCCATTTCTGGACCAGTCACGCCGAGCACCACAAGTACACCCTGCACCCCCCCGACGATCTCGAAGTGGTCCTGCCGGCCCGGTTGCGATTCATGGATTTTCTCAAGAGTGCCGTTGTAAATCCGTGGGGCTTGTACGCGCGCTACAAGACGACTTGGCGGCGGGCACGCGGGAAATTAGAAGGCGAATGGGAACTGGCGCTCTTTCCCGAGTCGGATCCAGACAAGCGGCGACGGCTCATCCGCTGGGATCGCTTCTTGCTAGTGGGTCACGCCCTAATCGTGGTGGTATCCTTGTACTTCGGCCTGTGGATGGTACCTGTGCTCGTTACGCTGGCTCCGTTCTACGGCGGCTGGTTGCTGTTTTTGTGCAACAACACCCAGCACATCGGCTTACAGGACGACGTGCCGGACTTTCGGCTCTGCACCCGCACGGTCATCTTGAATCCGTTCTTCCGCTTCCTCTACTGGCACATGAACTACCACATCGAACACCACATGTACGCCGGCGTGCCGTGCTACCGGCTCGGCAAACTACACGCGGCCATCAAAAGCGATCTGCCACACTGTCCGCAGGGGCTGTACGAAGCGTGGACGGAGATCGCCGCCATTCTAGAACGGCAAAAGGCCGTACCATACTACGAATACGTGCCGGAATTGCCCACTCCCGTCGCGGCTTGAGACGGAGTCTTTTGAGCAGACGCAGTATTGTTGCAGCCGACCCTACTCGGGGCCATATTTCGCTTAGTGGCCTCGGCTCTAGAGATGAATGCAGCCAATGGATATTGCCATATCTGTTGAAGGCGTACCTATCCGTCTGAAACATGAGCGGTGGTTCCATATTGCCGAAAACCACGATGA
>JAJEEZ010000168.1:0-6657 GCA_022820705.1 Candidatus Latescibacterota bacterium
AAGCGGGGCGAAGAGGCGTTGGCGCTCGCGCTCTAGTTGGGTGCCAATGTCGCCACTGGCGCGTTTGAGCCATTGGTCGCGCGCTTGATCGGGTGGGGACAGGGACAGTATTTCAGCCGGGGCGGACTCTGCTTCGCGCATAGCGGCGAGCTGTAGCTCGCGGCGTTGGCGAACGCGGTCGCCGATGTCTTTTTCTTGACCTTGGTCCGAGGGCTGGTAGAAGACGCGGCCCTGCAGGCCGGCGGGCAGATACTGCTGGGCAACCCAGTGCTCGCGAAAGGCGTGGGGATAGAGATAGCCAGCGCCGTGGCCAAAGCCCTCGCTGTCGCGGCTGGCATCCTTGAGGTGATTGGGGACCTCGCCTTCGCGCTCTTTTTCCACGACTGCTAGCGCGTCGAAGAAAGCCATAGTCGAGTTGCTCTTGGGCGCGGTGGCCAAATACAAGGCGGCGTGGGCCAGTGGAAAGCGCCCCTCGGGCAGGCCGATGCGGTCGAAGGATTCAGCCGCGGCGATTACGACTTGGAGGGCGCGCTCGTCGGCGAGGCCGATGTCTTCGCTGGCGAAGATGAGCATGCGGCGGAAGAGGAAGCGCGGGTCTTCGCCGGCGTACACCATCCGCGCCAGCCAGTAGAGGGTGGCGTCTGGGTCTGAGCCGCGCATGGATTTGATGAAGGCGCTGATGGCGTCGAAGTGGTAGTCGCCCTCTTTGTCGTAGAGCAGGGCGCGTCGCTGGATGGACTCCTCAGCTACCGCTAGGTCAACGACGATACGCCCTTGGGTGTCTGGATCGGTGGTTTCGACCGCTAGCTCCAAGGCGTTGAGCAGGGCGCGGGCGTCGCCGTTGGCTACGTCGATCAGGTGGGCGCAGGCCTCGGGGTGCAGGGCGACGCGGAGATGGCCATAGCCGCGCTCGTCGGTGAGTGCCTGTTGGGCGATGTGCGCGAGGGCTTCGGAGTTAAGGCCCTGTAACTGAAAAACCCGGCTGCGCGAGAGCAGGGGACGATTGACCGAGAAGTAGGGATTTTCCGTGGTCGCGCCGATGAGGATGATGGTGCCGTTTTCAACCCAGGGCAGGAGCGCGTCTTGCTGGGCTTTATTGAAGCGGTGGACCTCGTCGATGAAGAGGATGGTTTTGCGGTTGTGCAGCTTGCGCAACTGGCCGGCCTCATCGACGGCTTGGCGAATGTCGGCGACCCCAGCTAAGACGGCGTTGATGGAGATAAAATGGGCGCTGGTGGTGTGGGCAATGACCGCGGCGAGCGTGGTTTTGCCCGTGCCGGGCGGGCCGTAAAAAATCAGCGAGGAGAGTTGATCGGCCTCAATGGCGCGCCGCAGCAAGCGGCCCGGCCCGAGAATGTGGTCTTGGCCGACGTATTCGTCTAAGTTGCGCGGTCGCAGGCGAGCGGCTAGGGGTTGGTCCGCTGCTTGGCGATCCCGCAGTCCGGCGTCGAAAAGATCCATGCTTTTACCTCCGGGGAAAGAAGGCGTGGACTAAGAACATAACGACTCAGTTGAACCGCGTGAAACCCTAAGAAGCGTATCCGCAGATGAACTCAGATGGACGCAGATGGACGCAGAGGCGGGGTAAGGGGTACTTGGGGCACACTTGGTTTTTATACGACATCTAAAAGGGGTGGCTCATAGCGGCTAGGCTGTCTCTTCTTTATGTTTTCTGAGGACGCAATTTTACGCTGGAGAGACCATGTGAAAATTACTCATTTAGAATTACACTCGGTGGCGGCGTCGCACCGAGGCAATTGGATCTTCGTGCAAATTCACACCGACGCCGGGTTGAGCGGGCTGGGCGAAGCGAGCCAGAGTGGTAACGATGGCTTGGTCGCGGCCGCGCTGGAGCAATTGGGACCGAGGTTGGTAGGCGTGGACCCGACTCAGGTAGAGGTGTTGTGGGAACAGATGGCGCGGGGGTCGGCGATTTTTTCGGGGGACACTGGCCGCGTCGGAGCCACGGCGCGCAGCGCGATCGACCAAGCGCTGTGGGATTTGGCTGGTAAGGCACTCGAGGTGCCGGCTTGGCGTCTATTGGGTGGCAAGCGGCGCGATTCCGTGCGCTTATACGCCAATCTCAATCGCGGCACCCGCGACCGCAGTCCACAGGGGTTTGCCGATGCGGCGCGCCGAGCGGTCGATGCCGGCTTTGGTGCCGTCAAGAGCACGCCCTTTGACGAGGTGCATTGGCGGCGGATGGACCGCGGTGGAATCGAGCGCGACGCGGATAAAGGGCTCGCGCGGCTGGTGGCGACTCGAGAGGCCATTGGCGACGAAATCGAACTGCTGGTGGATTGTCATCAACGCTTTGACTTGGTCTTGGCTTTTAAGGTGGCCGAAAAGGTGCGGCCGCTCGATCTTTACTGGTTCGAGGAGCCGGTGCCGCGCGACCAAGTTGATGAGTTGCGCCAGTTGCGGCTGCACTCGGGTCAGACCATTGCCGGTGGTGAGGCGCTCGTCGGTCGCGAGGGCTTTTGGCCCTACATTGCCCAAGGAGCAGTGGATGTGCTGATGCCGGATGTCAAACACGCCGGCGGCATTACCGAATGCCGCCGCATTGCCGCGCTGGCCGAAATAGCGCAGATGCCGATCGCGCCCCACAGCCCGGCTGGTCCGGTATCGACGATGGCTGGGGTGCATTTGGCGGCGACCGTTGCCAATTTTACGGTGCTTGAATATGCATTTGGCGAGGTGGATTGGCGCGGCGAGTTGGTGCGTCCGGCAGAAACCATAATAGATGGTCACATTCGGGTACCGGACGCGCCCGGCTTGGGGATTGAACTGGACGAAGCGGTGCTTATGGCGCACCAGGTGCAATAAATGTTCTGTCAGCTAGATGAAGCGATCGCGGACTTTCGCGCGGGGAAGTTTTTGGTCTTAGTGGATGCGCACGACCGCGAAAACGAAGGCGACCTAATTTTAGCGGCTGAGCGCGTTTCCACTGCCAAGATAAATCGGATGCTGCAAGAGGCGCGCGGGCTGCTGCACTTGGCCACGACCGAGGCCCATCTAGCGCGTCTCGGCGTGGGGTTGATCGAGCCGCACAATGCCGATTGGACGACCCCGCGCTTCGGCCTGCCCTTTGATGCGCGCGAGGGGATTGAAACCGGCGTCTCGGCTGCCGATCGCGCCACGTCCATTCAGCGCGCTCTCGGTCCAGACACTGGCCCGGCGGACATCGTCATTCCCGGACACGTATTTCCCTTGGCCGCTCGCCCGGAGGGTTTGCTCAGCCGCCAAGGGCACACCGAAGGTGCAGTAGAGCTAGCTCGCCAAGCCGGTCTTTTTCCAGCGGCTGTCATGTCCGAGGTTATGACCACGGATGGCGCGATGGCCAAAGGTCAGCAACTCGTGGATTTTGCCGCTGGCTTCGGCTGCCGCTTAATCGACGTGGAGCAACTCCATCAAGCCGTGCTGGATGGGTGATGTAGGGGCACTGGCGCTAGAGGCTAGGCGTTGTACCTGCAACGAACCCATCCACCTCAACGTCCCCGTATCTCTCCTTTGAGGCCCCCATGTACAAATTCCTCCTGCTTCTCACCTTAGTCCTCTGCGGGCAGCTCAACGCCGCCGATCACCCGGTGAAGGCCAAACTTTTGGCCGATGTAGATGCCGTAGCGCCCGGCCAGTCCTTGCGGCTGGGGGTCGAACTGACGATGGAGGAGAAATGGCACACCTACTGGATTTTTAGCGGCGACGCTGGCTTGCCCATTGAAGTCGAATGGCAGCTACCGGCCGGTGTTGTGGCAGGACCGCTGCAATGGCCCTTGCCCAACAAATTCGAGGAACAGGGAGAACTGGTGGTCTATGGGTATGCCGACGAAGTGCTGCTCATGGCCGAGGCTATTGCGCCGCAGGGGTTGGCCGCGGGGGATACACTGCACCTTGCAGCCGAGGTCTCTTGGCTAGTGTGCCGCGAACTGTGTATCCCCGGCGAGGCGTCGTTGACGTTGGCACTGCCAGTGGCCGCCGTCGGCAAGCCGAGTGCCCAGCAGGCGCAATTTGACCGTTATGCAGCGCAGGTGCCGGGCGCGTTGGACGAACGCGTTGCGGTTGAACTCGCTGTGCGGGGCGAGGGGGCTGTGGAGGTTGACGTGCGCCTTGCCTACGAGGGAAAGGTTTTCGAGCAGGGCGAACAGGTGCCCGATTTTTATCCGCTGGCGGCCGACGATTTTGCGCTTTCCACTCGGCGTCTAGCCGCGGATCACCTCGTGCTATCTGTCGAACCCTACGGCGACGCCGAAGTTGATACGTTGCGCGGAGTGCTTGTCTATGGACTAGATGGCGAGGTGCAAGCCGGGACGCTGGCGCTGGATTTGCGCGCTGCGCCGCGCCAGGGAGGGGGGATTTTGGCGAAGGATTACCGCGCGGCCAGCGGGGAGGTCGCCCGATCCCTGTGGGTTTACATCGCCTTTGCGGCGTTGGGTGGGTTAATTCTCAACTTGATGCCCTGCGTGTTGCCGGTCATCTCGCTCAAGGTGCTCGGCTTTGTCAATCAAGCCGGCGAGGAGACCAAGCGGGTGCAGCAGCTAGGGTGGGCGTTTTGCGCTGGTATTGTGGCCACTTTTCTGGCGCTGGCGCTAGCGGTGCTGTTGGTCAAAAGCAGTGGTGAGCAGATCGGCTGGGGTTTTCAGTTTCAGTACCCGGGTTTTGTGGTGGCGATGAGTGCTTTGGTTTTCGCGTTGGCCTTAAGTTTGTTCGGCGTCTATGAAATCCTGCTTCCGGGGACCAGCAATTTGGGGGGGATAGAGGGACGCGAGGGGTTGACGGGGTCCTTTCTCAACGGCGTGCTGGCGACGATCTTGGCCACGCCCTGCACTGCGCCCTTTTTGGGGACCGCGCTGGGGTTTGCCTTTGCCCAGCCGGCCGGCGTCGTCATCGCGGTCTTTTTAGCGATTGGCGCGGGTATGGCGCTGCCGTATGTGGTGCTGGCGATCAAGCCGGCGTGGATCGGGCGCTTGCCCAAGCCCGGCCCTTGGATGGTGTGGTTCAAGCAGCTAATGGGCTTTTTGCTTATGGCCACGGTGCTGTGGTTACTGTGGGTCTTAGGCAATCAGGTCGGGGTCGAAGGCGTGGTGTGGACGGGGGCCTTTTTGCTGGGGCTGGGTTTGGCCTGCTGGGTCTGGGGTCAATGGGGTAGTTTCCTGCATCCCAATCCCGCAAAATTTCTGGCCCGAACGGTAGCGCTGATTCTGGTTTTGGGCAGCTATGTGATTTTTGTCCATCCGCTGTTGGCCGCCGAGCAGACTCTCTCCGAGCAGACCACCGCGTCTGAATTGGACTGGCAGCCGTTTAGCGCCGCGCATGTCGAGGAGTTGGTCGCGGGTGGGCAGACGGTCTTTATCGACTTTACGGCCGAGTGGTGTTGGACGTGCAAGGTCAACGAGCGGGCAGTGCTGGCGCAGCAAGTAGTACGCGAGCGGTTCGGCGCGCACAATGTGGCTCTAGTCAAAGCCGATTGGACCAACCGCAATCCCGAAATCACTCAGCTCTTGCGCGCCTTTGGGCGCTCAGGGGTACCCCTGTACGTGATCTTTCCCGCCGGTCTTATCGATCAGCCGCTGGTGTTGCCCGAGGTTATTACGGCAGAAATGGTCATCGAAAAACTAGACGCGGCCGCTGCGCTCGCTAACGGTAACTGAGGCGCGGTGTTCTCGGTCGTCATTCCCGTGTATAATCGCCGCGCGTTAGTCGGTCGGGCGATTCGTTCGGTACTGGTGCAGCAGGGGGTGGACGTTGAGGTGATCGTGGTTGATGATGCCTCTGACGACGGCACGCCCGAGCAAGTGTGCGAGGAATTTGGCGACGCAGTCAAAATAGTGAGTTTGGCAGCAAACAGCGGAGTCTCTGCCGCGCGCAATCGCGGGATCGCGGCGGCTGAGAGAAAGTGGATTGCCTTGCTCGATTCGGACGACGAGTGGTTGCCCAATAAACTCGCACAACAAGCAGCGGCCCTGCGCGAGAGTGGGTTGCTGATATGCCACACCGACGAAATCTGGATCCGCAATGGCGTGCGAGTTAATCCTCACAAACACCACCAGAAATACGGCGGCGACATTTTTTTTCAGGCGTTGCCCTTATGTGTTATGTCGCCTTCGTCGATTGCAATTCACCGCGAGGTCTTTGCGGACGTTGGGATGTTTGACGAACGTTTGCCGGCCTGCGAAGACTACGAACTTTGGTTGCGGATTACCTGCCGCTATGAGGTGGTCTATTTGGCGGAAAAACTCATTCGCAAATACGGTGGCCACGCCGATCAACTATCGCAGGCGCACTATGCGATGGATCGCTTCCGCGTGTACGCGCTCGACAAGCTATTGCGCGAGGAGTCGCAACTCGCAGCGGATCGCGCCGAGGCTGCACGCGCTATGCTGTTGCGCAAGGCACGGATTGTCGAGCGCGGAGCCGCTAAACGCGACAATGTGGACTTGCAGCAGCAGATGGGCGACTATATAGCGCGTTGGCAGTAATAAGTCGCCTGATTCCCTTACACTTTTGAAAATAGGGCTGATGCCCATAGTTTATGGCTCTCTTTTAACCGCCTAAGATCAAAGGAGGGCCTTATGAGCAGCAGCGAACAGGTATATAACCGATTGCTGGGTAGGTTGCAAGCACTCGTGCCGGTATCCAACCGCAAACAGTTGGTCAATT
>JAJEEZ010000336.1:0-7969 GCA_022820705.1 Candidatus Latescibacterota bacterium
CGTCTCCATCCTGCATATCCCTAGCCTCCCCGCGGTTTCCTTCTGCATCGGCCGCCTGCAACCGGCCGTCGCCAATAACTACGTATAGATAGTCGTGCTCGTGCCGATGCAGGCCCGTGCTCTCGCCCGGTGCCAACCGCAGATCCCAAACCCGCACCCGATCATTCTCAAAGAGCAACTGCGTTCCCACCTCTGGCGAAATGGTTTTGTTTGCTTCCATTATCCTCCTCCTTTTGCGCCCAAGATATATTTAGGGAGACCCGCTCACAACCCCACTTGTGCTTGCCAAGGTCGCCACTACAAAGAGGAAGGCTTTCACTACATGCCGTCTCACGCCATCTTCATCAGCAGTGTAGAGTCGGAGATAGTCGAGTCCTGCATGGTCGCCTTGGCATAGGCTATCCGTATGAGAACAATCATACCAGCAATTTTTGCGCTCTTCTTTTTTTTAGGAGCCGCCAGCCGCAACATCACACCCGATGCGATGACCCGGGCTACGACCTGGAATTCCCACGAGGGTGATCCTGATGTCTTGGGAGACGGCAAGGTTCCCCAAGATGCCGATGCCCTGCCCTTCTCTTGGAAGACCAAGGGGATTTTGGTATTTGCCTGGGAGGAACCGCTGCAACTGGAAAAGTTGCGGATCTACGTAGGCACCATCGGCAACGACTATCAAGTTCGCGCCTTTCTAGGCGGGCGCTTAGACGAGACCGGCACCCTGCGCGAACCCGAAGGATTGCAAACCGCCCTGATCGAAGAGAATGCGCGGGCAGTGGACCAGTGGATAGAGATTTATTTCCCTGCCGACACTACAGCCGACAACCTCGAACTATGGACGCTGGGCCCTACGGTCTTCTATGAAGTGGAGATCTACGCGTACAGTCCAGACGCTACCGCAATCGAGAAGTTGAGCTGGGGAAAAATCAAGACCGGCCAAGGATCACTTTCAATACTGCGCCAAATACCGTAACTATATAAACATCATGACCGCGCGGATATCCGCCGCTTGCGCGCAGTACCGACCTCAAATACGGGAGAGTCGATCATGCCCCAAATAACAAAACGCAAACTTGCAAATTCGGCGCTGCTCCTGCTGATCGGTGCTCTGATTGGCTGGGACATCTACGCCCACCAAGCGCAGACCTTTTTCGTTGGGACGGCAGGCTCGGCGCAGCAAACCCAAGAGCCTTTGCAGGTAGAAGGCCTGCCCCTCCTGCGTCCCGGCACTCTCACCTTGGGCGAAGGCCATCCGACCGTGGCGGTTGCCACGTCAAGCGATTTGGAACTAGCCGCACCAGCAGCCCTAAACACCTCCTTGAGCTTCGCGCAAGTAGATGCCATCGTCCGCCGCGCCCTAGATTTAGACCAATCGGCGCGCTCCATTCGCGCCGTCATCGAGCCAAGCGACTGGGTCGTCGTCAAAGTCAACATTGTGACCAACAGAGGAAATCCCTCCTCGGCATACTACCACAATGGCATTGAACACCCGGGCCAGATCACGGATTTGCGGGTGGTAAAGAGCGTGGTTAGCTACCTCATTGAGCAGGTAGGACCGCGGCGCATCACCATTGCCGAGGGCGGGGCCGAATCTCCCCGCAAAGGTGAGCCTGGCTTTCCTACCAATGCAGAAGAAGATGGCTGGTCCGCGACCTATCCCGAATTCGGTGATCTATCGTACATCAAGATGCTAGAAGAGTTTGCCGCCATGGAGGTCTCCACCGTGGTGGATACCTCCGACCTCAACTACGCCCCCTTCCGCCGTGAGCCGGTTCCGGGCGGAGCCATTCAGCGCTTGGGCGTGACCCGCCTGCGGTATCCAGGTGCCCAGTTCGGCTTCCACGTAGAGGGCACCGGCAGCTTCCGCAAGGACGGCTACTTCATGCCCGAACCGATCCTAGACGCCGATAAAGTAATTTCCATCGCCGCCATGAAGACCACCATCTACGGCACCACCCTAGGCATCAAAAATTACGTCGGCACCCTGGCCTCGGGGGCCTACGGCGATGGCACCTCCAAGCGCCAGCACTACCAGAACAATCCCGAACACGGGTACGTGGACCTGTTCTCCTACAACCCGGCGGCCTATACCGTCATCGAAGGGTTCTGGGGCACCGAAGGCGACGGGCCGCAGTGGGGACAAAACGTCCAGCACAACGTGGTGGTAGCCGGCGGCGACCCCATCGCCACCGAAGCCGTGGCCAACGTGGTCATGGGCTTCAATCCGCTCGACTTGGAGCATCTCTACCTAGCGGCGACCAAGGGCTTTGGCACTTTCGATCTAAACCGAATCCAAGTGGAGGGACGCGCGCCCGACAGCGTGCAGCGCAACTTCGTCAAATCCCGTGGTGGAGGTCGCAGTGGCGCGTTCTACGGGCGCGGCATCCGGCGTTGGCTCGTCGCCGGGCCATTTCCCAACAGCAGCGATATCAGCTCCGAACCTCTGGCCAACGAAGCCCAGCTATATCCCCGAGAGGGCGAACCGGCTGGCGATGTGGTGTGGACACAAGTCGAACACCTCGGGTACACCGCTGAAGTCTTGCCACTGGGCGACCTCAATGGAAAGGATCAGGACATCGTCAACTACGCCTTCACTCTAGTGCATACACCGCAGGCGCAGGAAGGCTTCCTGTGGCTCGGCTACGGCGACTACGCCAAGGTCTGGCTGAATGGCGATGTAGTCTATGAGAACATCGCCCGGCGCAATTTTCAACTGGCCGACCAGAAGATTCCGATTCGTCTAGCACAGGGGGAAAACAGGCTTCTCTTCAAGATCGGCAACTCGGCCGGGAACACTATGCTGGCCGCGCACGTGGTGGACCAAGACGGGGACCGCCTGCCCGGCATCGAATTCCTGCTGCCGGGCGAGATTCCCACGGCCGTGGAAGAGTCAACGGCCAGCCAGCCCCTACCAGAATCACCGGCGTTACTGGAGAACTACCCGAATCCATTCAATCCCATCACCCGCATCCGCTTTGCCCTGCCCCAAGCAAGTTCTGCCAAGCTGGATATCTACAATGCGGCGGGCCAGTGGATCTGCACCCTAGTGGAAGGAGAAGTCGCCTCGGGCTATCACGAGGTAATGTGGGACGCGCGCAATGCCTCGGGCTTCAACGTGGCCAGCGGAACCTACTTCGCCGTCCTCAAAGCCCGCGATCTGCACAAGACCCGACCCATGACCTTGGTCCGTTGAGCGTAGGCTTCACCGCGCCTTCAGGCGTGAAAATGCTTCAAACCCTTTACCACGACCTGACGCATCTGTTCTGGCAGGCCGCCAGCATTGCAGAGCACTACCTGCGGGATACCTACACGCTGCGCGTCTTGGCAAATTTTTGGGACTTGGCGGCCCAACTCTGGTACTTTGTGGTCCTAGGTGCCCTATTCAGCACCCTAGCTTGGCGCTACTTGCCTAAGACTCGGATCCGCCGCACCCTCCAGCAGCGGGCCAACGGCTCCATTGTGGCATCCACCCTGCTGGCCCTGATCTCGCCCCTTTGCACCTTTGCCGCCATTCCCGTGGCCGGCCGCCTGATAAACATGGGCGTCCCTGCCGCACCCTTGGTAGCCTTTGTCGTGGCCTCGCCGCTGATGAACCCCGCCCTGTTCGTGTACACCGCTGGCACCATAAGTATGGAAATGGCCGTAGCCCGGCTGATCACAGCGGCCAGCGTCGGACTACTAGCCGGTTTCGCAGTCCAGTCCGCTCTGCGTCGTCTAACATTCGCCGTCCGCACAGCAGTCCCTGCGGACCACGCTCCAGCCACAGCGGACGGGCAGTCTGAAGTCGGGATACTGGCACAGCGCTTTCGCGGCGACCTGCTCTTCATTGTCAAATTCTTCGGCCTAGGGATCTTCATCGCCGCCTTAGTAAAGACCTTCCTGTCCCAAGAGCTAGTGCTGGCGCTAGTCGGCCCCGGTAGCGTTTGGGCCGTACCCGTGGCTGTGGCTCTGGGGGTGCCACTCTACGCTTGCGGCGGCGGCAGTATTCCCATTGTCGAAAGCATGATGCAGATGGGGATGAGTCCGGGGGCGGCCTTGGGCTTTTTCATTGCTGGGCCGGCCACCAAGTTCTCCACCCTGACCATGCTTGGGGCGGTTTGGGGCCGCCGCATCTTGCTGTTCTATCTGGGTCTGATGCTAGTCGGCGCTCTGTTTTGGGGATTTCTCTATCCCTTTGGCGGCGAAAACATCCACGCCAAGGCGGGTGGGGTCTATGAGGAACTGATGGGCCGATGATTCACTCTGCCTTGTCTCTCCTAAAGGCGAGACAGTCGGCAGGACAACAGATCGACAAACCTCGTCGAGACCGCCAGCAAGTTCTTCTACACCGACTAGCCCACCGCCCTTGAGACAAGGAGCTAATTGCGTTTTATTTGCGAACCTATCTGCCGGGAGAATGACGCCATGACAAATCAAATTGACCACACCTTCAAGGCCGTGCCGACCCACGACGAACTGCGCGAGATGGACCGCGACTTGCACTTCTACCCCAGCACAGTCGATGACCCCACCACCCTCACTACCGAACAAGTCGCCGCTTTCAACCAAGACGGCTACCTCAAGGGCTTCCGCATTTTCGACGACGCCGAGATTGCCGAGCACCGGGCCTTCTTCGACGAGCAACTGAGAAAGGTCATGGCCGCCGGCTATGGCAGCTTCATCCTCAGCTCGGCGCATCTCAAGTTCGCCAAGGTCTATGACCTCATGCACCACCCCAAGATCCTCGCCTGCGTCCACGATCTCCTCGGCCCCGAGCTAATCGGCCTAGCCTCGCACTACTTCTGCAAGATGCCCAAGGACGGCACCACCATCTCTTGGCACCAAGACGCCAGCTACTGGCCGCTGACACCTTCCAAGACCGTGACCGTCTGGCTAGCGATTGACGACGCTGACGTCGACAATGGTTGTATGCGCTTCGTCGCTGGCTCGCATCTCCACGGCCAACTCGAATTCCGCCCGAGCGACGCCTCGGAAAACAACGTCCTCAATCAGACGGTAGATGATGTTGAGCGCTACGGCGAGATCGTCGATGTCGAGCTAAAGGCCGGCGAAGTCTCGATCCACTCCGACCTGCTCTTGCACAGCTCGCACTACAACGAATCGGATCGCCGTCGCTGCGGGCTAACGCTGCGCTACTGCACCCCCGATGTGCGCGCGATCCCCGGCTACTCTTGGGAGAAGGAAGGCGTGCTGATCAACGCCGCCGACCCGGCTGGCCATTGGGGCAACCCGACCCGGCCCGAGCGCGACTACGAGGTGGCCTGAACTATCTAGCGCGGATCTACGAGCTTCAACGCGCCTTCAGGCGTGCAAATCAACCGCAGGCTAGACCCGCTGCCTCGCGCATCTGACGGGTCTGGTCTTTTCTAATAGAGATGCCCATGGCAAACGATAGGCCGCATGTCCTCCTGATTTCCACCGACCATTGGTCCGCTTCCCTTCTGGGCGAAGCCAATCATCCTGCCATTCTCACCCCCACCCTCGACGCACTTGCCCGCAGCGGCACCCGCTTCTCCAACGCCTATAGCGAATGCCCGGTCTGCATCCCCGCTCGTCGCACCCTGATGACGGGCACTTCGCCGCGCACCCACGGCGACCGAGTCTTCAAAACAACCGCCCCCATGCCCGAACTGCCGACCGTGGCGCAAACTTTCCGCGACGCAGGCTACCAAGCGTATGCCGTTGGCAAGCTCCACGTCTATCCCCAGCGCGACCGCATCGGTTTCGACGACGTGCTCCTCGACGAAGAGGGCCGACCGCACTTGGGAGCTGTTGACGACTACGATCTATTCCTCGCAGACCAAGGCCATGCGGGCATGGGATTTGCCCACGGCATGGGCAACAACGAATACTCCTTCCGCCCTTGGCACTTGCCCGAGGACTGCCACCCCACCACTTGGGCGGCGCGCCAGATGAGCCGGATGATTAAGCGGCGCAACCCGGCCAAACCCGGCTTCTGGTACCTGTCCTTCCGCCATCCGCACCCACCACTGGTGCCCTTGCAGAGCTATCTCGACCTCTACCGCGACATTGAGATCGACGCGCCGCACCACGGTAGCTGGTCGCACGACTTCGACGATCTGCCCTATGCGCTCAAAGTCATTCAAGGGGCCAACGCCCACCTCAAGGGGCCGGAAGTTCTGCGCATTCGCCGCGCCTTTTACGCGCTCTGCACCCAGATCGACCACCAACTCCGCGTGGTCATCGGCACCCTACGCGAGGAGGGGTTGCTCGACAATACCATTATTTGCTTCACAGCGGACCACGGCGATATGCTCGGCAACCACGGCCTCTGGGCCAAGCGGCTCTACTACGAGCAGTCGGCCAACGTGCCGATGATCCTGCTCGGAGGCCGAGATGGACGAGTGCCGCACCACACAGTCGATGACCGCCTCGTCGGCTGGCAGGACGTCATGCCGACCTTGCTCGACCTAGCGGGCATCGACATCCCCGACACCGTCGAGGGCCTATCCATGGTTGGCGAGGAACGGCGCACTTACCTTTACGGCGAATGCGGCGAAGGGTCGAACGCCTCCCGCATGATCCACGCGGGGCGACACAAGCTGATCTACTATCCAGTGGGCAACCGCGTCCAGCTCTTCGACCTCGCAAGCGATCCCAACGAGCTGAACGACCTAGCTGGATCACCCGACCACGCCGCAATCCAAGCCCAGCTCAGCGAGCGACTCGGCGGCGAACTCTACGGCGGCGACGAAGCTTGGATCCAAGACGAGCAACTCGTCGGCTTGCCCGACCAGCAATGGGCACCCAGTCCCAACCGCAGCCTCTCTGGTCAACGCGGCCAGCATTATCCCGTGCCGCCCCAGATCGGTGCCGACAAAGTCGTGGGTGCGCCGTGAAGCCTCGCAACTTCCTCTTCATCCTGTCCGACCAGCACCACCGGCTCGCCAGCGGCTGCTACGGCCATCCGCTAGTGCAGACGCCCCACCTAGACGCCTTAGCTGCACGCGGCACCCGTTTCCAAAACGCCTACACCAACTGCCCGATCTGCGTCCCCGCTCGCGCGTCGCTGGCCACCGGCCGCTACGTGCATCAGATCGGCTACTGGGACAACGGGCATCCTTATGACGGAACACCTGTCTCCTGGCATCAGCGCCTGCGCGAACAGGGCTTCTGCTGCGACTCGATCGGCAAGCTACACTTCAAGGGGCAAGGCGCAGACCACGGGTTTAGCGAGGAAATCGAACCGTTGCACGTAGTCGATGGCGTCGGCGATGTCCTCGGCTGCATCCGCGATCAACCGCCTTTGCGCGACAAGCACGGCGAGCTTGGGCGGGCGGGCGCGGGCGATTCGACTTATTTGCAGTACGACGCCCGCTGTACCGAACACGCCTTGCGCTGGCTCGCCGAACACCGCAACGATGCCAAGCCTTGGGTGGTCTTCCTCAATTTCGTCTGCCCGCATCCACCCTATATCGCCCCGCCGGAAATCTACGCCCAATACCCGCTTGCAGACGTGCCGCTGCCACCACAGTGGACGCCCGATACGTGGCCCGATCATCCGGCGATTTCCTACTTCCGCCGCTTCTTCGGCTTCGACCAAGGTCACAGCGAAGAGACGGTGCGGCGCGTTACAGCCGCGTACTACGGGACTACGACCTATCTCGACCAGCAGATCGGTCGCGTACTCGGCGCGCTCGACGAATTCGGCCTGACGGACTCCACCCGCGTGCTCTATACCTCCGACCACGGCGAGTGTTTGGGAGCCCGAGGCATCTTCGGCAAGTTTACGCTCTACGACGAAGCGGCGGCTGTGCCGATGATTATGGCTGGGCCTGACGTGCCGGAGGGGAAGGTGGTGCGGACGCCGGTTTCTTTGGTGGATTGCTTTCCAACCGCGCTCGAATGCGTCGGGGCTGGGCAGTCCGGCAGTAGCAGTCCGACCGCATTGAGCGACGAAGATCTACCCGGCCGCTCGCTGTGGCAGATCGCACGAGAGGACGATCAAGAG
>JAJEEZ010000407.1:0-3287 GCA_022820705.1 Candidatus Latescibacterota bacterium
CCGTGTCAGCTTGGATATTGCGCATGCGGTAGTAGTCCATAATGCCAAAGTTGCCCTCGCGGAAGGCCTCGGCCATCTCACGCGGCACTTCGGCCTCGGCTTCCTTGACCCGCGATTCCATCTCTACTACTTGGGCCGTCATCTCCTGCTCGCGCGCCTGGGCCATGGCCCGGCGTTCCTCGGCCTTGGCTTGGGCAATTTTGAGATCGGCATCCGCCTGATCGGTCTGCAACTTAGCGCCGATATTCTCGCCCACATCGACATCGGCGATGTCAATCGAGAGAATCTCAAAGGCCGTCTCCGAGTCGAGGCCCTTTTCTAGCACGCGCCGGGAGATCAGATCGGGATTTTCGAGCACCTCTTTGTGCGTCGAAGCCGAGCCGATGGTGGTAACGATCCCCTCGCCGACCCGGGCGATGATCGTCTCCTCGCCGGCACCGCCGACCAAGCGGTCGATATTGGCGCGCACGGTTACTCGGCAGGTGGCCTTGACCTGAATACCGTCTTTGGCAATCGCCGCAATCAGGGGCGTGTTGATCACCTTCGGATTGACGCTGACTTTGACCGCGTCGAGCACGTCGCGGCCCGCCAAGTCGATGCTCGCGGCCCGCTCAAAGCTCAGGTCGATGTTGGCCTTGTCAGCCGAGATCAGGGCCAAAATCACCGCGTTGACGTTGCCGCCGGCCAAGTAGTGGGCTTCCATGCTCTCCAAGCCGACATCCAGCCCCGCCTTAGCGGCGCTGATTTTGGGGCCGACGATCTGTCGCGGTGGCACCTTGCGCAGTCGCATACCCACCAAGTCCTTGAAAATCGCCACCCTGACTCCGGCGAAATAGGCCGAAATCCACAGCCCCACCGGAATGAAATAGGTGAAGAGCGATAAAAAGATGATGATGCCGAAAAGCGCCAAGACCAAAAACAGAACTTCCATTATTAGCTCCTTGAAAGGAGTGAACTAAGATTCGGACTGGACGGACTGAACTACTACTCTGTTGCCAGCCACTTTTAGTACCTCGACCTGCTCACCGCGTTCAATATAGCCACCTTCGCTGACTACGTCGAATACCCGTTCGCCAAATTGCGCCCGCCCCGCTGGCCGCAGCGTCGTAACCGCCTCGCCCGTCTGCCCGAGCAATGCCTCGCGGCCGGGCTTGACCGAATCGTAGCCGGCCTTGCGCGTCATGCCATCGTTGAGCACCAAGCGGTTCCAAGCGCGGACCTTGAGCATCAGCCGCACCAAGATGGCGGTGCCCACAAGCCCCAAGCCCGCCACGACGCCAGCCGCCAAGCCGCCCATGTTCATATAGGCATAGCCAATGCCAGCGACGGCAGTCAGCAAACCAACGATGCCGAAGATATTGAGCCCTGGGATTACGAAAATTTCCAAGAGCACCAGCACAAAGCCGAGCACTAGCAGGGCCAGCGAATAAACCCATTCCAACACCTCTCCTCCCAGAAAGCTCATAGCGCCTTCACCACCACTCGGCTGCCACGGGCTTCTACTACTTTAATGGGCCGCTGCGCTTCGATGAATTCGCCTTCGGCGATCACGGTGAGCCGCTTGCCTCCCAACAGGGCGATACCCGAGGGCCGCAGGTAGCTAACCGTGACCCCTTCCTTGCCCAACAGCTCATCGTCGGTCGTGCGCGAGGAGGAAGTGTACCCATCAGCGGCCTTGATTTCGTTGTGGAGTACTAGGCGGTTGAAGGCGGCGAACTTGGGCAGGGAGCGCAAAACGATGAGCGAGAGTACGAACGCGCCGATCATCGAGCCGGCGAGACGCCCGATCACCGAGACGATTTCCTCGAAACTCCACAATTGAAAATCGCCCAATTGGGTGATCACTACGCTCGCAAGCATCGCTCCGATACCCAACACGCCCACAATGCCAAAGCCCGGAATAGCCACCAGTTCGACGACCAAAAGCGTCACGCCCACCGCAAAGAGCGCCAGTTCCTGCCACTCCGCTAGGTGGACGATCAAGTGGCTGCCAAAGAAAAGCCCCAGCGCCACTAGCGCCAACGTGCCGCCCAAGCCCCAACCGGGCGTGCGCACCTCGGCGATTAAGCCGAACATGGCCACGGCCAGCAAGATCGAAGTGACGACCGGATGGGTCAACATACGCAAGACGTGCTCGGTCCAGTTGAGCTCGACCTCGACGATTTCGGCCTCGCCTAAATCGTAGATGCGCAACAGCTCGACCAGCGTCTCGGCTGTCTCGTCGGCCATCTGGTAGTTGAGCGCCTGCTCGGTGGTCAGAGTGGCTGGCCGACCCGCTTCGGCGCTCAGGCCCGGCACATCGACGCGCTCATCGACCATGGCCTCGGCAATCTTGACGTTGCGACCGGTGCGCTCGGCCGTGGCGCGCATTTCGGCGCGCATATAAGAGGTTATTTTGTCGCTAGCTTTGTCGCCCGTGGCATCGACCGGGGTAGTCGCACCCATAGTCGAGGCTTGCGTCATGACGATCTTGTCGCAGGCCAGCGAGATGAGCGCCCCGGCCGAAATCGCCCGCTTATTGATAAAGGCGATGGTCAGGGTTTCGGCGTCGAGGATGGCGTCGCGGATCACAGTGGCCGCATCGACGCGCCCGCCAAAGGTGTCGATCTCAAAGACGATCGCGTCGGCTTTGGTCTCGTCGGCCTCGACGATCACGCGCTCGACAAAGGCCGCCACGCCTGGGTCAATCATGCCCTCTAGCTTGAGATGGACGCGATAGACGGTTTGGGCTTGGGCGCTGCCAGCCGCCAAAATTAGGAGTGTATAGATAAGATGTCGCATTTGCTATTGAATATACGCTATAATCCGATAATTGTACTCTAAGCATCTGACCATTGTCAACAACCTCATTTGACCCTCCTTTTGCCCCAGCCTACTTTTTGATTCTCACTACGACATCCGAAACGAAAAAACCATGCCCCGCAAGCTCGAAATGCTGCTCAAAGGCGGCCACGTAATCGACCCTGTCAACGGCATCAACGGCATCGCCGATGTCGGCGTACTCGACGGCCGCATCGCCCGCGTTGAAGCGGACATTTCCCCAGCGGACGCCCACCGCGTTATCGACGTGGGCAACCTCGTCGTCGTGCCGGGCCTGCTCGACATTCACGTCCATACGTACCATACCCGCGGCCGCCAATCCGGTGGGTTGGTGGGCAGCCTCAACGCCGACGCTCACTTCCTCAAGGAGGGTGTAACCACCTGCGTCGATACGGGCACGGCCGGGGCCGAGGAGTTCGAACACTTCCGCGAGACGGTGATCGACCACTCCAAGACCCGCATGTTCG
>JAJEEZ010000209.1:0-3510 GCA_022820705.1 Candidatus Latescibacterota bacterium
ATCATGTCCCCAGGCCGGATCTCCTCCTGCATGATGCCGCAGGCACTAATGGCCAAAACGTGGTTCACCCCTAATTGCTTGAGCGCGTGGATATTGGCGCGCGAGGGCACTTCGCTCGGCAGCAGCCGATGCCCCCGGCCATGTCGCGGCAGGAAATGCACCGTGCGCCCGCCGACCCGCGCCTCAACAATGGCGTCCGAAGGCGCACCAAAGGGCGTGTCTAGCCGATGCTCGGCGACTGTTTCAACCCCTTCTATGTGGTACAACCCCGACCCGCCGATGACGCCTAAAACTACGGATTGACTCATCATCGTCTCCTGTGAGAATGCAAGTGCCTGATATAGTAATGCGGCATGATTTGAACGATTCGACCGGTGTATCCCATTCTGCGTCTATCTGCGTCCATCTGCGGATCACCTTGTACATGATGTAGGATTGCTATAGCGCCCCTATATTATACGTCATGTCCCCACGCCTACTCAAAACCTCAGTTCGCGAACTCGTCGGCTTCGTCCTGCGCTCCGGCGATCTAGTTTCCGGCGGATTTTCCCGCCCCGACCGCCTAGTGGAAGGCACTCGCGGCCACCAGCAAGTCCAGCGCGCCCGCCCCGCCGACTATCGGGCGGAAGTGCCCATCTCCTATTTAGTCGAGACCGACGAGATTGCCCTCGAAATAAGCGGCCGCATCGACGGCCTACTCGTCGAAGACGACGCCGTACTCATCGAGGAAATCAAGACCACCGAGGCCGATCTCGACGAGGTCCCTGAAAACCCGGCGCATTGGGCACAGGCCAAGCTCTACGCCTTTATGGTCGCCGAACAAAGTGGCCTCGACGCCATCGACATCCAGCTAACCTACCTTCAATTAGAAACCTACGAGCGCCGCGAGGACCGCCGCACCTTTGCACACGACGAACTGGCGGCGTTTTGCGCCGATCTCATCGAGCGCTACCTGCATTGGGCGCGCATCTACCAACAGTGGTGCGCCGAGCGCGACCTTTCGCTTGAAGCGCTCAAATTCCCCTTCGCCGAGTACCGGCCCGGCCAGCGCGACCTCGCCGTGGCCACCTACCGCACCATCGACGGCCGCGGTCGCGCCTTCGCCCAGGCACCCACCGGCATCGGCAAAACCATCTCAACCCTGTTCCCGGCCGCCAAGGCCCTCGGCTTGGGCCATACCGAAAAAATCTTCTACCTGACGGCCAAAACCAGCGGACGCAGGATCGCCGAAAAGGCCATCGACGACCTGCGCGGAGGAGGCGCACGCCTCAAGAGCCTGACGCTGACGGCACGCGACAAGATCTGCTTCAAACCTTCGGCTGAGCTCAGGTCGAAGCCCAACGGCGGCAGCACCTGCGACCCTGAGCAATGCGAGTTCGCCCGCGGCTATTACGACCGCATCAACGACGCACTCGAAGACATCTTTACCCACGACGCCTTCACCCGATCCCTCATCGAGGAATGCGCGCAAAAGCACACCGTGTGCCCCTTTGAGTTTTCGCTCGACCTCGCGCTGTGGTCCGACGTCATCATCTGCGATTACAACTACGTCTTTGATCCACGCGCTTTCCTCAAGCGCTTCTTCCAAGACACCCGAGGGCAATACGCCTTTCTGATTGACGAGGCGCACAATCTCGTCGATCGGGCACGCGAGATGTTTTCAGCCGATCTGTGCAAATCCGAGATCTCTGGGCTCAAGCGCTTAGTCGGCAAGACGCATCCCGACTTGAGCAAACAGCTCGACGCCCTCAACCGCTACTTTGCCAAGCTCGGCAAAAAGGTTGAGCAAGAAGGCGACGGCGAGTGCTGGATTAGCCCGCAGCTATCAACGGATTTAATGGCGCTGGTTCACAATGTCCTCCGCGCCGCCGAGAAGGTCCTAGAGCAAGGCGCGGCCTTGCCCTTTTGGGACGAATTGATCGAATGCTACTTCCGGGTGCTGGGCTTTGAGCGCATCGGCGAACTGTTCGACGAACACTACACCACATACACCGAAAAACAGGGGCGGGATATTCGCTTCCGGCTGTTCTGTCTCGATCCAGCGCACAATATCCGCCAAGCCCTAGAGCGCGGCTGCGCGGCTGTATTTTTTTCGGCCACGCTCTCGCCGCTGGCGTACTTCCGCGACCTGCTCGGCGGCGAGGAGGGGGATACCTTGTTGAGCCTTGGTTCGCCCTTCCCGCCCGAACACCTGCGCCTGCTGCTGGCCGACCACATTGAGACCACGTACAAAAAGCGCGGCGAGAGCTACGACGATATCGCCGAGTCCATCGCCGCCCTCGTCAGCCAGCGCGTGGGCAACTACCTCGCCTTTTTCCCTTCGTACAAATACATGGAGGAGGTGGCGACGCGCTTTGCCGAGGCACACCCGGACATCGACCTGCTCGTCCAAGAAAGCGGCATGTCCGACCGCCAGCGCGAGGCGTTTCTCTCCGCCTTCGACGCGGAACCATTGCAGCCCGAGCAGTACACAGTGGGCTTCGCCGTGATGGGCGGCGTCTTCGGCGAGGCAATCGATCTAGTCGGCGAGCGCTTGGTCGGTGCAGCAGTCGTCGGCGTTGGCCTGCCGCAACTGTGCTTGGAACGCGACCTGATCCGCCACTATTTCGACGAGCGCGAGATCCCCGGCTTTGCGTATGCTTACGTTTATCCGGGCATGAACCGCGTGTTGCAGGCCGCCGGCCGCGTCATCCGCACTGCGAGCGACCGAGGCGCTATCCTCCTCGTCGATCGCCGCTTTGCACAAAGCCGCTACCGCCAGCTCTTTCCCGCTTCTTGGCACCCAGTGCATTCCGTCCGCAACCCCGCCCATATCGCCCAAGCACTAGCCGAGTTTTGGCACCATGACCCTGCGCACACTTAGCATCCTACTGCTCTTGCTCTACCCTGCGCTAGTAGCGGCCCAAAGCGTGTTCGCCGCCGCCAGCTTAAACTCTGCACTCTCAGAGTTGGCCACCCACTACGAGGGAATGTGCCTGTCCGTTGCCAGTTCTTCGACCTTAGCCAAACAGATCGCCGCCGGTGCGCCAGCCGACATTTACTTTTCCGCCAACGCCGAGTGGATGGACTATCTCCAAGCGCACCAGCACATTGAGCAAGACACCCGCGTCAATCTCCTCGGCAACGCCCTCGTGATCATTGCACCTAGGGAAGAGCCTTTCTCCGTCCGCTTTGCAGGGAACTTCGACTTTGCCGGTGCTTTCGCTGGCCGCTTGGCCCTCGGCGACCCCGATCATGTCCCGGCCGGCCAGTACGCCCGCCAAGCCCTAGAGGCGTTGGGCTGGTGGCCGGCGCTCAAAACCCGCATCGCACCCGCGCCCGACGTCCGCGCCGTCTTGGTGTACGTCGAGCGCGGAGAGTGCGCCGCTGGTTTAGTGTACGCTACCGATGCGGCCCAAAGCGACCGCGTAACAACACTAGCGACCGTGCCGGACTCACTGCACCGCCCCATCGTCTATCCAGCGGCCATCGTCAAGGACCGCGCCAGCACTCAGGTCCGCGACCTGCTGG
>JAJEEZ010000600.1:0-5917 GCA_022820705.1 Candidatus Latescibacterota bacterium
CTCTTCTTTCGGAGCCAGCACTTGGTCGATGCGCTGGATCAGGCGAGTGCGATCTTCAGCGGGTTCGAGGAGCTGGAATTCGAGCAGTGCAGTCTGGCCTACTAGGTCCTTGGCGCGCTGCACGTCTTGGACGCCGGGCAATTCGATGATGATGCGATTGTCGCCTTGGCGCTGAATAGTCGGCTCGGCCACCCCAAACTGATCGACGCGGTTGCGGATGACTTCCTGGGCTTGGGCGACTGCATCTTGGGCTTCCTGCTGCTCCATCCCCTCGGTCTTGACCTCTAGGACGAGGTGGATGCCGCCCTGCAAATCCAGCCCCAAATTGAGCGAGCGCTTTTTCAGATCGACGAGTTGCCCGGGAGATTTTAGCTCCATGGCCTCTCGCTCGTCGTCCGCCATGCTGTAAAATTCCACGCTCGGCAGCAGGTAGTACACTGCCGCGGCGATTAGTGCCACGATCAGCACGAGTTTCCGATTGCGTTTCATAAATTGGTCTTTACTCCGCTAGTGCCGAGCGCAGCCCGGCGAAGGTTTGTTGCTATTGCAAAAGCGAAAGCGGCCGCGCAGCCCGGTTGACGCCCGGTGCATGAGCTGTCCGTCTCGCGCAAAAAAAATGAAGCCCTCGACATCCGTTAGGCCCTCGACCAGCGCCAGCCCTTGCTCAGGCCCTAAGACGAAGACCGCGGTTGACAGAATGTCGGCGTCCAGTGCGGTCGCAGCCCACACGGTGGCGCTTATGCTAGCCCGCGCTGGATAGCCAGTCTTGGGGTCGAGCAGGTGGTGATAGCGCTCGCCTTCCCAATCAAAGTACTGCTCGTAGTCGCCCGAGGTCGCAATCGCCGCGAGCCCGAGGTCTTCTACTGCTATGTACTGCTCTGGGTTGCGCGGGTGCTGCACCCCAAAGAGCCAAGGCCGCCCGCCCGGCTTTTCGCCCCAATAGCGAATATCGCCCCCAGCCTCAATAATCCCGGCCTCCACTTGCAACTCCTGCATGGCCGCCACGGCTTGGTCAACCGCGTAGCCCTTGGCCGCCGCTCCCAGATCCAACCGCAGCCCCGGCTTGGTCATCCGAAACGACTGGGAGGCAACCTCCAAGCCTTCGTAGCCCACTAGCGCCAGCGCCGAATCGATCTGCGCTGGCGCTGGCGGCGCTGACGCATCGGGGAAGTTCCACAGGCTTGTCAACGCCCCCACCGTGCAGTCAAAAGCTCCATCGGTCAACGCGGCGAAGTGCTGGCTGCGCGTCAAGACCGCAATCAGCCCGGTCGGGCCGCGCGTTGGGGCGAATCGCGCCTGTTGCTCTAGCCGCCGCAATGCGCTGTCCGCGCGGTAGTGGCTCATCGACGAATCGACGCGGGCGAATTCCGCGTACGCCGCCTCTAGGTGCGGGCGAACCACTGCTTCGTCGCCGTAGAGCTTGACCGTGACGAGGGTTCCCAATAAGAGGCGGTCGGCGCGCACCGGCACGGCGGGCCGGGGCGACGGCAGAAAGTACAGGACCACGGCCAAACCGCCGACGGCCAGCAGACTGCGCTTGAGCATGAGTCAGTCGCGTCAATTGTTGCGTTCGACGACGAGTTGCACGGCTCGTTCTAGCGCGGCGCGGGCCGGGGAAGGGGTCAGAACTTTTAGGCATTGCTGAGCTTGGGCGGCGTATTCGTGTGCGGTCTCGGTGGCAGCGGCGACTCCTCGGTGCTCTTCGACAAAGGCTACGATCTGCGCCCATTCGGCTTCGTCTTTGTCGGGCCGGGCCAAAAGGGCCTCCATCTCGACCTGCGCCGCTGACGGGGCTTGCTGTAAGGCGCGTATCAATGGCAAGGTGATCTTGCCTTCGCGCAGGTCGTGTCCGACGGGCTTGCCCATAGTCGCCTGATCGCTGGTGAGGTCGAGGATGTCGTCGGCGACTTGGAAGGCGCGGCCGAGCAATTCTCCGTAGCGACCCATAGATTGCACGATCTCGTCTGATGCGCCGGCGAGAATCGCGCCAATCCGCGCTGCGGCCGAGATCAGGGAAGCCGTTTTGTCGCTGACCATAGCAAAATACGACTCTTCGCGCGTGTCGCACTGAGTGCCGATCTGGATTTCAAAAATTTCGCCCATGCTCAGCCGCTCGGTAGCGTGCGCGACTGCGCTCAGAACTTGCAAATTGCCGATCTCGATCAGCAGGCGCAGGGCGCGCGCGAGCAGAAAATCGCCCATGAGCACGGCCGTCTGCCCGGTCCAGCGCTCGTTGACCGTCTCGCGGCCCCGGCGCACGGTTGCTGAATCTACTACGTCGTCGTGGGCCATGGTGGCGGCGTGAATCATTTCGACGGCCACGGCCGTGTCGATTAGCTGTTCGTTCCAGCGGCCAGACGCTTTAGCCACGAGCAGAATGAGGGCCGGCCGGAGGCGCTTGCCCTTGAGGGTAGCCATGTAGCGGGCAATGACGTGGACCAGCTCGACATCGGCGTTGAGTTCGGCGTTGAGCCGCTTTTCAAACCGGGCCAGTTCTTGATCGATCAGACCTATGCAGGGATCCATGAGAAAGGCATCTGTCGAAA
This sequence comes from Candidatus Latescibacterota bacterium, assembly GCA_022820705.1. Classification (GTDB taxonomy): domain Bacteria; phylum Latescibacterota; class UBA2968; order UBA8231; family UBA8231. The sequence goes on from JAJEEZ010000600.1 coordinate 2,547, forward strand.
TTAAATCGCTAAATAAATAGAAAATTTAGAAGCTAAGTATTGAAAATATGCCTGTCAATCTATGCCCGGAGTGCTGGCAATGGATTGATTTCGCGCTATGAATTATACTTGTCGCTTCATTGCAACACGGGGAGACCGCTATGAAAATTACTCAGATCAAGACTTATTTGATGCAGTGTGCGCCTCCGCAGGCGAGTGGTTGGTCGGCGCGCAACTGGCTCTTCGTCAAGGTCGAAACCGACGCTGGTATCTACGGCGTGGGCGAGGCGTCGGGCTGGCCACGCGTGGTCGAAACGGCCATCCACGATCTAACGCCTTTGATGATCGGCGAAGACCCGTTTCACATCGAGCGGCTGTGGGGCAAGATGCAGGTGGCGATGATGGGCCACGGCATGACCGGCATCGTCGGCTCTGGTGCCATGACCGGCATTGAGATGGCCTTGTGGGACATCAAGGGCAAGGCCCTTGAGCAGCCGGTGTGGAACCTCTTGGGCGGCAAGATGCGCGACCGGGTGCGGGTCTATGCCCATGCGCACGAGACAGAGCGGGCGCGCGCCTTGGTTGATCAAGGCTATACGGCGATTAAGACTGGGGGGATCAACAACTGCGTCGAAACGGTTGCCGCCATCCGCAAAGAGGTCGGCGACGAGGTGGATCTCATGGTCGATGTCCACGGCCCGCCTTGGCTGACGACGCGCGACGCCATTGCCTTGGGCCACGCACTCGAAGACTACGACCTGCTGTTTTACGAGGATCCAGTAGCCCCTGAAAACATCGACGCCCTCGCTCGGGTTGCCGACGCAGTAGATATTCCCATTGCCGCGGGCGAACGCCACGCCACTATTTGGGGGGTAAAGGAACTGATTGAGCGCGAAATCATCGATGTGGTGCAGCCGGATACGGGCCGCGCTGGGGGGCTGTCGCAGATGAAGAAGATCGCCGCTATGGCCGAGGTGCACTACTGTACGATGGCTCCGCACGACGGCTCGCTGGGGCCGGTAGCCGAAATGGCGGCCGTTCACCTAATGGCCACGCTGCCCAATTTCCTGATCTTGGAGCACCTAGCCGACGATGTGCCGCAGCGCTACGAGGTGATGACCGGTCAGCCCGAAGTCGTCGATAGCCATATCGCGGTGCCGGATGCGCCTGGGCTGGGCGTGGACTTGGTCGAGGAGGCGATTGCCCAATATCCGTCGCAGGGCAACATCGCCGCTCCAGATACGAGCTATGACTATCAATACGTCCAGGCGCGGGTTGGGCGGGCGCTGTGGCTCAGCGAACGGAAGATGCCGCCGCCGGGCTATCGTCCAGGCGAGATATACTAGGCGTACATTTTACCGGGGTTGAAGATGCCTTGTGGATCGAGGGCGCGCTTGAGCATCTGGTTCATGCGCGCCGCGCCGGTGCTGAGCGGAGTAAAGGCGTCTTCGTTGTGTTCGTCGGCTGCAAAGCGCCAGCCGATGGCTTGGTGGCGCGCGGCGGTGCGATGCAAATGCGCGGCTTGGGCGGTCACTGGCAACAATGCCCACAGCAAGCCGCCAGCCCAGTCCAGTCCCCAGCGGCTCAGTCCCTCGGCCTCTAGCGCTTTCATTAATTGCGCCATTTTGGTCGGCGGTCCAGAAAAGCGCCAGCGCTGTTGACCCTCGGCTGGGATCAGCCATTCCAGCTCGCGCCAGCTCCGCCAGAAGGCTTGCGATTCTGCCTCTTCTATTATCTCCGACTCGGCTGATTCTTCTTCGCGCAACGTTGCTAGCTGTGCCCGCACCGCTGGCTCTGGGCCTTCGACGCGGGCGGCTAACCGGTCGGCGTCGCAGACTAGGCCTGTGATTTGGAGGGGCCGCGCCGCCCAGGCGATAATTCGCGCCAATGCCGCGGTGGACGTCAACCCGTGAATGAACAGGGTTGCTTGGGTTTCAGGGCGCGGCCAGACCTTGAGGCAGACTTCGGTGAGTACTCCCAGCGTCCCAAAGGAGCCAGCGATCACCTTGGACAGATCGTAGCCCGTGACGTTTTTGACGACTTTGCCACCGGTGCGAATGCGCTCGCCGCAGCCGTCGATCAGCTCGGCTCCGAGCAAGTGATCGCGCAGCGCACCCATCTTAAAGCGCCGCGGCCCCGAGAGGTTGCAAGCCACGGTGCCGCCGATGGTCGCGGCCGCACCCCAAGCGGGTGGTTCGAAAGCGAAGTACTGGTTTTCGCCGCGGCACAGAGCTTCTATTTCGCTCAGCGTGGTGCCGGGGCGAGCGACTAGGACCAACTCGTTCGGCTCGTAGCTGATGATGCCGGTCAGAGCGGAGAGGTCGAGTGGGATTCCTTCGTGGTGGCGTCCGAGAAAGGATTTGGTGCGGCCAGCAAAAATTTTTAGGGCCGCGTTTTCGGCTAGGGCGTGGCGAACTCGTTCTTGGATGGCGTCGGCTGCGTCGTCGCCTTGATTCATGTGCGCGGAGGCTAGGGCTTTTGCCCGCTCAGACCTTGATCCCGTTTTCTTTCAGGAACTGATGGATGCCTTTTTTGTTTAAAGTGCGTAGGGCACGGGCGGTCAGGCGGAAGGTGACGGTGCGGTTTTCTTCGGGAATGAAGATGCGCTTTTTGATGAGATTAGGCTGTTGGACGCGCTTGGTTTTGCGCTGCGAGTGACTGACGCTGTTGCCAACTAGGCCCTTAACTTTGGTCAGGCTGCATTGTCTGGCCATGAGTGCCTCCCTGTAAGAAACTATAAAACATAGCGGCACTGAGCCGATAAGTCAAGGTGAGATACTCTTGACAAAAAGAGGGCTTGGAATGACCTTAAAAGTGCCAATCACCATGATCCAATGACCAATCCCATCCATACCATTTTATGAGATTCAAATGCTGTTTTTGGGTGATCGCGCTTTTTTGCGGGAGTGCGGCCATGGCGGAATTGCGCGTAAGCGAACAGACGCCACAGCGCCTGCGGTTGGTTTGGCTGCCCGAGGGCCGAGAATTGGAGCAGGGGCGTGGTGCCTTAGTCGGCGTCCCGACCGACGGACAGGTTCGCTTGGAGTTGGTCGAAGCCCGCGTGGCGCGGACGGATCGCGCCGCTGAAGACGACGCGCCCACGCCCGGTCCGGTCTTCCTCGGCGAAAGCGGTTTTGTGCGTCGCCAGCGCGTCGTTCCGGTGGCATTTGCCCCGCGCGTTGAAGCGGATGGAACGCGGACTCTGTACGATCGCATCGTCGTTGACCTACACGTGACCGGCAGCAGCGGCTCTCGCATTGCCGATCCTTGGGGCGAAGCGTTCTACCGAGGGCTACTCGTCAATCCCGAGCAGGCCAAGAACTGGCGATTGCCGCCCAAGCGGCGGCCGGCGCGCAAAGCCGCGTTGCAGGAAGGGACTTGGCTGCGAATCT
>JAJEEZ010000438.1:0-5678 GCA_022820705.1 Candidatus Latescibacterota bacterium
TCCAGCCCCGGCTCGGCGCGCACCCGCACTTCGTCGAAACCCAGGCTGCGCATACTAGCCGGTTGCGCTAAAAAGTCGGGCTGGACAAAAAGGGCAAATGTGTCGAGTACGCCCGCTTCCACTGCCGTCGGCCACACTTCAGCGCGCAACTGCTGCACCACCGGCTGATGAAGACCCACTGAAATGCGATGCAGTGCTGGCACGTGCTGGCCACCGTCATTTTTGAGCCGCACCTGAAGCTGCATAAAGCGCCGCAGACTCGGCGAACTTGCCAACTCCCCCGACTGCCGGTATTGCTGGCTCCAAGCGCTCCACCCCGGTCCTACTACCACCGTGGTATCCGAAGGCCCCTTGAGAAAACCGGCCAAAGTTCTGTATTCGTCCGCGGTCTTCTCATTGCCGGTTTTGTCGAAGTAGCGGATTTGCTGCAATAGTTGGTCGCCGGTGCGGGTGCGGATTTCCACGTCCGTGCCCGGCGGCGTGTCGGCGTCCCAGTGGACCGCACCGAGAGCCACCAGCCCCGGCAACTCGATCAAGTCCGATTCCAACACGACCTCGGCTGGCGGACGGCTGGAAAACAGCATGATCTCGCTGATCGTCGACCAGAAGGCATTGACCAAAATCCCCTGCCCGGCTCCGCTTTCGGAGCGACCGCCGACAAAACCCGGGGGAAAGTGGGCAAAAACGATCAAGTCGAGGAGCCGGACTTTGAGCGGCGGATCTTGGGGATCGACGATCGAACTGAAGCGGCCCGAGTCGCCGCGCGGCAGCGCTTCGGCCACGCTGTACTCGCGCTCCGGCGGACTGATGCGCTGCCATTTGAGGCCACCGCGGACATCGCGCCCACCAGCAGAAGCCCGCATGATATAGCCGCGCATACCCGACCCCGTAAGGCGCACCTGCTCCAGCCACACTGCACCGCCAATATCGACGGTCAGCACATTGCCGCCGGGATTGAGTGGATTGCGAGTTTGGTGGGAGTAATAGGTGGCGTCGTCCCCGTCAAATGCCGTCAGCGGATTCTTGCCCGGCGTAGTCAGCGCGAGCGAGCCGCCGTTTTTGACCAAGTTGATGCCGATATTGTCGCCCCATCCCCAAGCCTCGACCTCGGCCAGACGCGGCAATTCCCGGCGATAGTAGTCTCGCCGCCCCTGCCGCTCTTCAGCCAAAGCCTGATAGGTCGCTTCGTCCACCGGCTCCTCGCGCCCGGCCACATCCCGCGCAAAATAAACCACATCCCCCCGCTCGTCGGCCGACAACCCCTCCCACGCCCCCTCGGTAATCTGTTCGGCCCGCCCGCCCCGCGTATCCGTGATCACAATGCGGATGGTCTCAATGCTCTTGCCCGTCCACTCGGGCGAGGGCTTTCTTGCTTCGATCAGCAGCCGATCGCTGACCACGCCGGAAGTTGGGGGTAGTTCAGGACTGGTATATTCGCTTTCAAAAATGTATTCGCGCTGCGTGGTACTGGGCGCGTCCTGCGGAATGAACAGTTGGAAGCCAATGCGGCTATTCGGCTCGTGCAACAGCGCACTCTGCCGGCGCGACAACAGCATGATAAACTGCAAAAAGGGATCGCCGCGTTCTTCGCCGACAAACTGGAGCTTGAGCCGCTCCACGGGCACGGCTCGCCCCAGATCGACCTCAATCCACCACTTCTCAATAGGGTCGCGCGGATCCGGCTCCCAAAACGTGGTCGGATCGCCGTCGAGAATGCGGTCCGCTAGCTGCGGATTGGACCCCACCCGGCTAATCCCCGGCCGCACCCAGTAGTCGAAGACCAGTTCGTTGAGCGTATTGCGGATCGGCTCGCCAAACACATCGAACTGCATAGTGCTGTCGATAGTGCCAATGCGCGGGTCGTCCGTATTAATGGTTATCGGCCGTCTGAGCGTGCGATCCTCTAAGACATTGTACACCGTCCGCAACTGGCGCGTCCGCACAGACCCAGCCTCGTCAATGTGCGCCAGATGGGCGGGAATCTCCCACTGCCGCCAGTGCTGCGCCAGATCGACCACCACCTCGTCGCCGCTTAACTGGTAGCCCCGCTGAGCCTCAACAGGTGCCAAGCTCAACGCCAAGCCGACGAAAACCTTCTGCACGACAAAGCTGTGTTTCATGGCTGTGTGGGGTCTCTCACCTCAGGTAAAGACCAGATCAGTGGAGTTATCCCGTTTTGGTGGACAGGTTTGGACTTGAGGAAGGCTCAAACTCTTTAGCCAAGGCACCCGGCGAGTGGCCTGAGCGAACCAGCTCGACCATCTGCTGGCGAAACTCGGCTGGATAGGGACTACGCGATTTAGGCATAAGAGGCTCCTTTGCATCAAGGGATAAAATACCCACCAAACCGGGTCAACTCCAGAATTAAAGCAAGCAAGAAGGGGTGGATAAAGAAATTGCTGAGGAAGCTGCTTGTTTTTTCTTTACTTCCGAGAGCAATATGTCTATTATGGAGCCTCGCGGTTGTGGGGAGGAGAAAGAGAAGGTTCTATGCAAACTCTTATCCTCGAAACAGTTATCCATCTGGCCGATGGGAAAACTGAAGTTTACTACGAGCGTGGCGAGACACCTCACGCGATAGAAGCTCTGCAAGAACGGCTCAAGTACTATCCCAATGGACGCAAAGAGTTGTTTCAGCATGGGGATGGTCTTCTTCGGGATACTCCGCCTAAAAATCAGTAAAACCTCTCTGATTTAAGAGCGAGTTGGGCAAATTGGCTCAGTTGCAGATCCCAAGCTCTGCCTTGGGTGGCGCACCCACATGAGGTGGCTGGTTGTCTGCATTGGGTGAGTGTTTTAATTGAAGTGTGTTTTTGGCTAGCAAAAGGCGACCTCTTCCAAAAGGAAAGAGGTCGCCTTTTTTGTGGCGCGAAACGAGTGCAAAAGTCGCTTGGTGGCACCAAGTATATAATTCCCAGGTATACTATATAGTAGCAGTCGCAACTATATGCCGCTTCCCCCACAGATGTCAAACGCACGGGCGGAACAAATTTGAAAGAGGAAGAGCCGCCCGCTATATTCCTCGCTCACAATCCGCACTTCCTACCCCATCTCCTGCCAACCTCATGTCGCGCCTCGGAATTCGCTGGGTAGTCCTCTATTTCCTGTCCATCCTCGTGCCAGCCGCCCTGCTGGCCTTTCTGAGCGTGCGCTCGCTGCGCGATGTCCGCGACAGTGTGCGCCAAGAATTGCGCTCCAAGGCGGTACTAGCCCAGGACGCCTTTGACCGCTTGATCAACAGCCGCGCCCAGCTCCTATCCGCATATAGCGAAGACGGCGCAATGGACCCGCGCCTGTACGCAGGTTTTTCCGAGATTGTGCAAATTTTCGCCGTCGCTCCCACGGGAGTGTTGCTCCATCCTGCGGTGCAGCCCTTGCGCTTGCAGGAGCCTCGGGCGGCCTTCGCCGCGCAGATGGGGAAAGCCGAAGAGCGCGAATTCGGCCACCAAGACTGGGAGGGTGGCGTGCAGCTCTACCGCCAAGCCTGGAAGGAGGCGGCCAGTCCCGCAGAGGAAGCCGAAGCCCTCAACGCTCTCGCCCGCTGCGCCTATAAAGGCAAGGACATGGCGATGGTCGAGGGAGCGCACCAGACGCTGACGGCCCTCTACGGCCACGTCTTCGACGCCGACGGGACCCATCCCGTTACCCTGAGCCACTTACGCCTAGGGCGCTATGCTGAGCCAGAGCAGGCCCAAGCTAGTCTGATGGCTTGGACTGAGGCTCTGCTCGAAGGCCGTTATCCCCTCTACGCGGGCTGCCGGCAAGCCTTGCAAGAGACCCGCGCGTTGGCCCAAGGACGACTGGCGGACATGGAAGATCGTCCCGTTCTGCTGGAGCGGTTGGCCCTGATTGAGAAGGCCCTTGATTTCTCAATGCGCTTTGGCCCCGTAGTGGAAAATCAATGGGCCAGAGCCCGGGAGCAGGGTTATCTATCGGGAGTAAGCGACGACGGGACGAGTTTCCTCATGTACCTAGGCGCGGCTGAAGGTGGCGGCGCGGTGGGCATTCTATTCGACTGGGCCGCGCTGACGGCTCTAGTACAGGAGCAGGTAGAAGGTCTGGCAGAGCGGGATTTTGCCCTTGCCCTGTTCGACGCCGATGCAGAGGCCGCTTTTCTGGCCGCGCATCGGGAGGCTATCTACGAGACCGGGCCAGCTAGCCGCTGGATGGACCGAGTCCGTCTGGGGATCTGGGCGGCCGATACTTCTGCGGCCACCGGGTACTACCGCACGCGCAACTATCTGGTGGGCGGCGGCATCTTCGCCTTGGCCGTATCCGTGGTTTTAGGTGGGCTTATGATTCTGCGGGACGCTGGCCGCGAGGTGCAGGTAGCCCGCCTGCGCTCCGAATTTGTCGCCAATGTATCGCACGAGTTGCGCACTCCGCTCACGTCCATCCGCATGTACGCCGAGACCTTGCTCTTGGGCCGCTATCGGTCGGACGAACAGAGGCAAGACTATCTGACCACCCTCCTGCACGAGAGCCAACGGCTGTCGCGCTTGGTGGATAATGTGCTCGATTTCGCCCGCATTGAGCGCGGCGACCGGACCTATCAGCGTCAGCCCTGTGACCTAGGGGACGCAGCTCGGGCCGCGCTGGAGACCTTTGGCGGAGTATTTGCCGCGGAGGGCTTTGAGGTGGAGGAAGCTATCGCTGCGGAACTACCTCCGGTACTAGCCGACCAAGAGGCGGTGGAAGGTGCGGTGGCCAATATCCTAGGCAACGCAGTCAAGTTCTCGTCCGAGCACAAGGCCATCTGCCTAGACGTGGAACAGCGCGGAGCTGAAGTAGTCGTAGAAGTAGCCGACCGGGGCATCGGCCTCCCTGCGGGCGAAGAGGAGCGCATATTCGAGCAATTTTACCGAGGGGCCAACGCGACCAGCACTGCGGGCACAGGACTGGGATTGTCTCTAGTCAAAAATGTGGTCGAGGCGCATGGAGGTCGAGTGGAGGCCGCCAACCGACCAGGTGGCGGTAGTGTATTCCGTCTGTACTTCCCGGTGCATACCGAGGACAAAGATCATGCCTAGGATTCTGGTAGTAGAAGATGAAGCGGCCATCGCCCGAGTGCTGGTCGATAACCTAATCTTTGAAGGCCATGAAGCCGAGGCGGTCGCCGACGGAGCCGAGGGGCTGGAGCGGGCCTTGGCTTGGCAGCCGGACCTGATTCTGCTGGATGTGGTGCTACCCACTATGGATGGGTACGAAGTGTGCCGTCGTCTGCGGGCGCAGGGAGCGGCCACGCCCGTCATCATGCTCACGGCGCACGGCGAAGAGGTCGATAAAGTCCTAGGCTTGGAGTTAGGAGCTGACGATTACGTCACCAAACCAGTGGGCGTCCGCGAACTCATGGCTCGGATCAAGGCGGTGTTGCGGCGAGGCGCGTCAGCACCAGCTACAGGTACGGTGCTGGAGTTCGGGAAGGCGCGGATCGACTTCGACCGCTACGAGGCGGCTATGGATGGCCAAACCGTGCATCTGTCCCCCAAGGCTTATGGCGTGCTGCACCTCCTGTGGGAAAGCAAAGGCCGCGCCCTGACCCGGGCGCAGATCTTAGAGCAGGTGTGGGGTTACGAAGTGTACCCTACTACGCGCACGGTGGACAACCACATCGCCGAATTGCGCAACCGTTTGGAGGCCGACCCGACCCAGCCGCGCCACATCCTCACAGTACACGG